>JAPLKN010000167.1 GCA_026388075.1 Elusimicrobiota bacterium | reverse complement strand
TCTAAAGAAACGGGCATAAAGGCTACAAAAGAGCTTCTTGAAGCAATAAATAATAAGTATCCGGACAAAATAAGTAAAAAGGGACCTGTAGGAGCAGGGCATACGCAGGCTGACAAAGATAATAACGCAAGATTGGTGCTTCCAAAACATCGAGGGCTTGAGAAAGAATTGGAAAACAAAATTTCTGAGCTGAGGAACTTGAAATTAAAAGAACCTGATAGCCCGAGAATCAAAATATTATCAAAAGAAATTACGAAACTTTCTAGAGAAATAGCGAAAAAAGAAGCGGGACTTTCATTAAATCATTGGTTTGTACAGCTTCATTATCCCAAACTCCTTCAAGAACTGATTGACGATCATATTGATCGTTATCAAATAAACAAAGTTCTTAGAGACGAATTAAAAGAAAATGAAAAACACATCTATGATGAAAGGGTAAACGCAGCTAAAAAAATAATTGAACGCACCTACGAGTGGGGATTTGGCGTTTTTGCTGCTTCTGTATTTGTGTTATTTCTTACGATGCTTCCCGTATTTGGCGCAGGTTGGTTTGTTGTAAGCATAATAGGAGCTGTTATACTATCGTACTTAGCGGGCCGTGAAGCGAATATAAGAACACAAATTAAACTTAGCATAAATAAACCAGCTATTCTTGACAAACTAATTAATGAAATTCCCGGATTGTTTGAGGATAGGGACGGATTTCTAAATGCGCTAGGGATTGAAATAAAAAGCGAACAGGATGATCTAAATATTAAAAAAGAAGCAAGACAAATCTCTAAAGATGATAGCGGATTTATTAGTGCATTTCAAATTAAAACAAAATGCGAGCTGGATCATTTAAGTATTAATTGTGCCACCGAAAATGAAGCAAAACTAATTTTAGATGAATTTATTGAGAAATACGGTGCGCGGGTAATTGGCTCTCAAAAATCACCTGAAGGAAACACAATCTATAAAATCTTTTTTCAGGTTCCTCTTGTAGTGGGCCAGTATAAAGGTAAAAGAATAACTGTTGATACAATTCAAATTTCTGAGCCGTCTAATTTGAAGAAAATTAAGAAAACCGTTATTGACCATATTGCATTCAGATTGGTTACTCCAAATCAAGAAAAACAGCTTGAACCGGTATTTAATTATGATTATTCTTCACAAGAACCTTTTAGTATCGGTAAAAACGGAAAATATGCTGTAGAAAAACAGCCGTCAAAATATCCTAATCCTGAATCGGGATTAGCAAAGAAAATAGGTCTTGTTAAAGAGATTGCTTCTGCAAGTGATGAAGATGGTATTCTAGATTCGAATCCCGAAGGAATATATCTTAAAAATCATCTTATTAGTTCTTGGAATTTTAAGTTTAAAAATACCCTGAGGCCGGACGCAATTAGAATAGAACTGAGAAATTCTTCAGTATTTAAAGAAATGCTGCAAGAGATTGCGATAGCAATTCAGTATATTGAGCAGGAACATAAAAATATTAGTATTCAAGGTATTATTGATGAACTGAATAATTCGTTTGCTGATGTATTTGGGGTAAAATTTGCAATTGATACTGAATCAAAATTTGAACAAAAGCAACATGATTTTGACTTTATTATTCAATTCAATGGGTACTCAATATCCTTGAAATTCCAATGGTATTATTATGCCAAGGTTGAAACAAACCCAAGGGAAACTGTAATTATTCCTAGTGCAAATACTAAAGCCGGAGCCGTTCCCGGTGAAAAAAATAGAACACTGCTTACCACGCCTTCTAGTATTATTGAATCTATTCAGAGAATAGGGAAAGTCATAAGTTTAAATGAAATGATAGCCAAAGCAAAGGAATTGGAGCGAATAAATCAATTAAAAATTAAGGATATTAAGAAAAGAGAAGACGTAATAAAGTATTTCAATAATGAAGCCATAAGAAAGGAAATTATTAAAAACATAAATAAAAACGGAATTTCACTGAAAGAATTTGCGCACATTTTTGTTTACACGGCTATTTTAGTATCCACTTCATTTGAAGACGTTGAAGATCCTGATTTTCCCAAAGCACATTTGCCGGAAAACCAGGACGAAGTAGGAATATTGGCATCAATAATTCGTATAGCAGTCAGAAATGCGCTTCAATTAACTCCTTTAAACGCGACAAAAATGCTTTTGAAAGAGGCAAAAAAATGGGCGAAATTTTGGAGCAGGTTTAGATATATCAATAAGATAATAAAAAAGATACCAGAATTTGTAAGCGAACATTACAGGGGTAATATTCTAAGGCTTGTAAACATCGGGGCTTTGCGAACTAAAGGAGATGATATGCAGCCCGCCCTGGTTACAATTAAAAGTATTAAGAAAACCATGCTAGACGCAAGATATTCAGGTATCAGCGAAAATACGGATACAGCAAAACAGCTTGAAAAAGAAAACAGCATAGACATTGAAATTGTTAATGAACGGACAGAAATTAAAAAGTTATACGCAGATAAGGAAATAAAGAAATTAATTAAATTGTATTTTGGCGAAGCAGGGATTTCTTATGATGAATTTGTGCATATTTTCATTCAAGCGGCTATTAAAGATATGCCAAACGAGCCTTCTTTTGAAGTCGAAGATTTTATAAAAACAAATTTGCCGGAGAAAAAAGAAAGAATTACTGAAATGGTGGAAC
>JAPLKN010000166.1 GCA_026388075.1 Elusimicrobiota bacterium | reverse complement strand
TATGAAGGTTGCTTTACGGGGGGTAATGCAGGCATTAAAGAAGAATGAATTTGTTGCAATGCTTGCTGATCAGGATGCTCATGAAATAGGAACATTTGTTAATTTTTTTGGCAGGCCTGCCTCAACTCCTAAGGGACCTGCCGCGTTTGCATTAAGGGCTGATTGTCCAATGATTTTTTCTATTATCATACGTAAAAATGATAAATTTATTGCCAAGTTTGAAACTGTTCCAAAACCTGCATCTATAGGTGATGAAGAAAAAGACATACAAAACTATACCCAAGTATATACAACAATGCTTGAAAATTATTGCCGCGAATATCCTGAAAATTGGTTTTGGCTTCATCGCAGATGGAAAACTAAACAAACTTTAATATAAAGGTTTTTTATATGAGAAAATTAAAATATTTGCTTCAATATTATGCCATTATTACTACAGCTTTTACATTAAGATCTCTTCATCTTAAGTTGGCTAGATTTTTTGCTAGAAGATTGGGCGATCTTAATTATTATCTTGTAGGAATAAGAAGAAAAACAGTTTCAAAAAATCTTTCTGAGTCTTTTCCTGAAAAAAGCCATGCTGAAATTAGATTAATTGCTCGCAATACTTTTAGACAGATCTTGACAACTTTTATAGAATTAGCTTTTTTCCCGAAATGGACTAAAGACGACTTAAATAAGATCATAATTATTAAAGGGAAAGAAGTTATTGACGATGCTTTTGAAAAAGGAAAAGGAGTGATTTTTGTGACTACTCATTTTTGTAATTGGGAGCTATTAGGAAGTATTGTTTCTCTTAATTATCCTTTGAATGCTATTGCAGCGACACAATCAAACAATAAATTAGACAATCTAATTAATTCATATAGAAAAGCGAAAAGCCTCAAAATTATACCAATGAATTTTGCTGCGCGAGGAATAATCCAAGCACTTAAAAAACATGAAAGTGTTGCTTTTCTTTCTGATCAGGATGCTGGCATAAATGGAACATTTGTCAATTTTTTTGGCAGATTAACATCAACACCGAAAGGTACTGCAGTATTTGCTTTAAGACAAGGATGCCCCCTTATTTTTGGCATTATATTCCGTGATAATGATAAGTTTATTGCATCATTTGAATATGTTCCCAAACCACTACTTACTGGAGATGAAGAAAAAGATATTCAGAACTATACACAGGCGTATACAACTATGCTAGAAAATTATGTTCGCAAATATCCTGACCATTATTATTGGGTCCATAGACGTTGGAAAACCAGACCTCCAAGCGAATCTTCTTGACAAAATTCTGATAATATGGTTAAATTACAATCAACTTAATAGAAATATTCTTCGGGGTTGGGTGTAATTCCCAATCGGTAGTGAACCTACAAAAAGGTAGCCTACGACCCCGCCAAAAGCTTTGCAATTGGGCGGGCTGAACTCGTGAAAATCGAGTGCCGACGGTATAGTCCGGAAGGAAGGAGAATAATAGGGGTTTGTACAATTTATTGCAAACCTTTAGATTTTGTAACCCGGAGATTTCTGCTTCGGGTTTTTTGTTTTTACGAAAGCTAAAATACCCGCTATAATGCTCAACTTTCGGCGGATTTTAGAAATATTATTCAATTTCAACGCTAAAATAGAGCAAACTATGAGCAAACTACGTAAAAAATTCATGCAAATAGCTCTTGACCTTGCTAAAAAAGGCAAAGGAAAAGTAGAACCCAATCCTCTGGTTGGAGCTATAGTTGTAAAAGGTAACAAAATTGTCGGTAAAGGGCACCATGAGTACTTTGGCGGGCCGCATGCCGAAGTAAATGCTCTAGATAATGCGGGTAGTGATGCTAAAGGGGCTACTTTGTATGTTAATTTGGAGCCTTGCAGTAAATGGGGAAAAACACCACCCTGCACAACAAAAATTATTAATTCAGGCATTAGGCAGGTAGTTTGCGCTATGGCTGATGTTAATCCCAAAAATAGATACCAAGGTATTAAAATATTGAAAAAAAATAAAGTTAAAGTGATAAATCATATATTATTTAAAAAAGCTTGTAAATTAAATGAGAAATATTGTGCTTCATTTAAGAATAAGTTCAGTATTGCTGTTAAAACTGCTATGTCGCTAGATGGCAAGATTGCCACCAAAACTGGCGATTCCAAATGGATTACAAGCGAAAAATCCAGGAAAATTGTTCATAAGCTAAGAAGTCAATCTGATGCCGTTTTGGTAGGAATAAATACTATCCTTAAAGACAATCCCGAACTTACGAGCCATGGAGCGGGTAAAAATCCAATACGAGTAATAATAGACCCCAACCTAAGAATACATGAAAACTGCAGAGTGTTGAATGACAAGAAATCACCAATTATACTGATTTATTCCAATGCCATAACTTCTATAATCAAAAATAAAATAATAAGACTGCAAAAAAAGGCAATTTTATTGCCGTTTCCACCTACGGGGTGGAAACAGGGGGAATCTTTCCACCTACGGGGTGGAAACAGGGGGAGGATACCTTTTAAGTGGATTATTGAAAAACTTTCTGATATTTCCATCAGAAAAATCCTAATAGAAGGCGGCGGGGAAACAATCGCCAATGCATTAAATGATGGAGTAGTGAATAAGATTTATGTTTTTGTTGCTCCTAAAATTATTGGCGGCAGAGATGCCAGAACTCCAGTTGAGGGATTAGGTATATCTAAAATTAAAGATGCTCTTAAAATAAAAAACCTCAAAATAAGAAAAATTGGAACGGATATTTTGATCGAAGGAAGAATAAAATAATTATGAAATGGTCATTCCTGAATGTTTTTATCGGGAATCTAATCTTCTAATAAACAGAATGGATCTCCGATTACAGTGCATCCTCGTTCTTTGAACGAGGTCCAACAGCGCGGGGATGACAAGGAAATGGGAATTTAATATGTTTACAGGAATAATTGAAGATATAGGAAAAATTAGAAAAATTTCGTCAGGAAAATTATCGGTTGAAACGAAACTTGACGATATTAAAATCGGAGATAGCATTTCAGTCAATGGAGTTTGTCTAACAGTAATTGAAGTGCGACGAAGTAAAGATTTCTCTGTTATTGTTTTCGATTTCAGCCCGGAAACCTCTTCAAAAACAAACATAGGCAAATTAAAGATTGGCTCAAAGGTAAATTTAGAACGCGCTGTAAAAATCGGAGATAGATTGGGCGGTCATTTTATTACGGGACACATCGAAACCGCAAGCAAAATAAAATCAATAAAAAAAGAAGATAATTCTTCCGTATTTGAAATATCTTTGCCAAAAGAACTAAATAAATATGTTGTAAATAAAGGTTCAATTACCGTTGACGGAGTTTCCTTAACCATAGTTAAAAGTGAAAATGAATGTTTTTCGGTATCTATTGTTCCTCATACAATGGAAAAAACAACTTTTAATAATAAAAAAGTTGGCGACTTAATAAATATTGAGACCGATATGATGGCGAAATATTCTGAAAAAATATCTAATGAGAATTCAAAAACAACTTTAACAAAGGAAAAACTCTATATAAGCGGGTTCATTTCGGAGTAAACCCCGTTAGAGACCTGCCTCGCCGGTGGGCGGGCAACGGGCACTTCGCCCCGTTAGAAATTGTTGGCTGAAACGTTGATTCAGACAGGGGCTTAACCGTATATCTAAGCTAGCTAAAATTTCTAACGAGGTGAGCGAATAAAGATGGAGTATTAAACCGCCATCTAACAGTATGATTTCAATCCTTCGACTGGAACCGGAGGCATTCTCTAACGGAGTAAAAAAATATGAAGAGAAAAGGTTTTTCATCTATTGAAAGCGCTATAAATGATATTAAACGCGGTAAGATGATAATTGTCATTGACGATCCGGGACGCGAAAATGAGGGGGACTTGATCTGTGCCGCCGAAAAAACCATTCCAGAATTAATAAATTTTATGGCAAAATACGGCCGTGGATTGATTTGTTTGCCTATGGTCGGTTCTCGCCTGGATGAACTAAAGATTGAATCTATGGTTTCAAATCCAAATGAGGCAAAAGAAGCTGCCTTTACTGTTTCAGTTGATTATATTCACGGAACAACAACGGGAATTTCGGCTCACGACAGATCAATAACGATAAAAAGTCTATTAAATCCAAAAACTAAACCTCATGATTTGGCAAAACCCGGGCATATTTTTCCTTTAAGATA
>JAPLKN010000165.1 GCA_026388075.1 Elusimicrobiota bacterium | reverse complement strand
AAAACAAAAATAAACAAAAAATACATCAAAGGAGTATAAATCATCAGCTTTTCCAAAGTTTTTGATTTTTAGCATATATCCCAAGCGGTTTAGGTATGGTTGAATAGTCAATGAAAGGGACTAAAATATTCATTAAAATAATTGAAATATAAAAAACATAAATTACTCCGGTCACCGCGTAAGCCAGAAGCGATAGAATTCCGCATCCAATGCCGAAAACAATTTTCCCTTTCAATGAAATAGGAGTCGTTACCGGATCAGATGCCAAAAAGAAAATACTAAACAAAGAGACGGGCCCGAAAATATTAGAAATACTAATTTTCCCCGATATTATTACTGAAACAACATAACCAATTAATAAAATTGATAAATATGAAATTGAAATAGAAATTGCGATCCTGTTTCTAACTATTAAATATATTGCTCCCAATAGCAATGTAATAATTGAGGCTTCAATCAATGAATTATTTTGCATTTTCGTTAATAGGCTTCCTGCCAATATATTATGGCTAAGATATTTAAGGCTCAAGGCTTGCGGAGCATTGAAAATATTCAATATTTTAAAAAATATTTCTCCTGCTTGTTTGGGAAATATTATTTGAAGAAAAATCCATCCCGTAACCGCAGGATTTATCAAATTGTTGCCCAACCCCCCAAATATTTGTTTTCCGAAAACAATAGAAAATATTGCTCCTATGATTATTCCCCACCAGACAAAATACGGAGGAAGCATTAATACCAAAATTACGGCAGTTATTACAGAACTAAGATCTTCAATTCTTACGGCTTTCTTGAAACTTTTCTGCCACAAATATTCTGTGAGAACGGCAAAAAATACCGAAAGAAATATTGAAATTAAAGCTTTGATTCCATAACAGTAAATTGAGTAAATTACAATCGGCAACAGAGCAATAATTACATCGCGCATAATACTGTTTATGCCGGTTTTTTTGTGCAAAAAAGGATTTAATAGTTCCCAGTTATTTTTATTGATAAACACCAAATTTCCCCGTATCATATTTTTTTACCATTTCTTTTTTTGCAGTCTGAATATGTTCAAAAATGGGCCGATAAGAAGGGCACACAAAACTGCAGGTTCCGCACTCTAGGCATAGTTCAGGATAATAATTTCCCAGCTTATCCATTTTCCCTTCTTTCACAAGCGTGCTTATTTTATTTGGAAGCAAGTTCACCGGGCATGCTTTAACGCAGTTTCCGCATCGAAAACAATCAAAATTTTTATAATCAATTAGGTCGCTTTGTTTCAAGATAAAAACTCCCCTAGTTGATTTTATCACAGGAACATCTAATGAAAAGTGCTTTTTTCCCCGCATAATAGAGCCCAATACAAAAGAATTTGTTTTATCAATTTTAAAACCGCAATATTCTACTATGTCTTTTATCAAAGTACCGTTTCTTACCCAGAGATTCCTGCAACTGTTCAAGTCTGAAGTTTCTACGGTAATCACTCTGGAAATTAGCGGTTCGCCATTTTTTACCGCCCTGCAGATTGAGTAAATTGTTGCCGCATTACTAACGATTACCCCTGCATCAACCGGTAATTTGCCCGAATGAACGGTCCTTCCCAGCAATGTTTTAATTAGAAGTTTTTCGTTTCCTTGAGGATATTTAGGCGGAAGAAGCGCAATAAATATATTCGGCTCATGAAAAATAATATTTCGCAACATATTAACCGTCTGGATATTGTCCTGCCGCAAAGCTATTATTGAATGAGAAATATCAAGTATATACATTAATATTTTTATGCCGTCTACTATGGTTCTAGCGTTTTCATGAATTAATGCATTATCACAATTAAGAAAAGGATCGCTTTCAACTGCATTAACTATTAATGTATCAACTTCTTTTTTACCCACTTTAAGCTTTATATGAGCAGGAAAGGCCTCGCCTCCAAGGCCGACAATACCGCAATCTTTTATAACCGAGAGAAGTTCATGAGGAGTGTAGCGAAAATAGTCAGAATATGTTTTTTTAGGCACAATTTTATCATCTTTCCCAACAGATTCTATTACTATAGATTCAACTTTTTCTCCGGTAACCGGATGAGGATACTCTCTGATATCAAGTATTTTACCCGTAACAGAAGAATGCAATGGGACAGAAAAAGGGTCCTCCGATTCGGCAATTTTTTGCCCAGTAAGAACGCTATCACCCTTTGAGACAATTGGTTTAAGCATTATTCCCGGCTGCTGCATTAAAGACAAAACTACTATTTCAGGAATAGGCAAAGATTGTATAGGATGTGCTGGCGGTGATTTTATAACTTTTATTTTTATGCCGCCCGTAAGTTTATAATTTTTTTTGATAATCAATGAAATAACCCTTATTTATATTTTTAAGATTTATGTATTTAGGGGGCACTGAAAAACTCATTGCCCCCTTGATTACACCGATTAAGACAGATTACACAGATTAAACTTCGTCGGTGTATCCGTGTAATCGCTGTTTGCAATCTGTGTAATCAGGGCTTACCG
>JAPLKN010000164.1 GCA_026388075.1 Elusimicrobiota bacterium | reverse complement strand
ACATCATGAAGGACAACCGATCCCGCGCCGATTCTTGAATGGTCTCCCAAAGTTATCGCGCCTAAAACTACGGCGTTAGTGCCGATGATGACATTATTGCCTACCGTAGGATGCCTTTTCTTTTTTTCAAAAGATGTCCCGCCCAAAACAACGCCTTTATAAATTAGAACGTCGTCGCCTATTTCTGTGGTTTCGCCGATTACAACGCCCATGCCGTGATCAATAAAAAAACGCCTCCCGATTTTTGCCCCGGGATGAATCTCAACGCCTGTAAAAAACCTTGTAATATGGGACAAAATCCTTGCCATCAGGCGGAGCTTTAATCTCCATAAAATATTTGATATGCGGTGCATCCATATAGCATGGAGCCCGGGATAACAAAGCAGCACTTCAAGCGTTGAACGGGCCGCCGGATCTCTTTGAAAAACGGTTTTGACATCCTCTATTATTCGCTTAAACATAGAATGAATTCTATCAAATTATTTTTAAATTTAAAACTGTGCGGCTGGCAATTAAAAGAATTTTGATTTGTGTCCTAAAATATTTTATGCTTTACCCCGTTAGAGATTGCCATCGATTCCTATCGGCGGCTTGAATTCATACCGTTAGATGGCAGTGTTATTTCACGTTCTTTGTTCATCTGCTATGCCATGGTTTTTCTCTAACGGGGTTTACAAAAAGCCAGAAATAGTGTTATAATTCCCTATATTTTTTAAATTAAAAACTTATGAAATACCGAATTCTTCAATCACTAAGCAACTCAAACTACCGGTTATTTTTTATCGGGCAAACTATTTCATTTACTGGAAACTTTATTCAAATGGCCACGCTTCCCTGGCTGGTTTACCGGCTTACAAACTCTGCGATGCTTCTTGGCCTTATAGGTTTTTTGAGCCAAATATTTATATTGCTTCTTTCGCCTTTTGCAGGAGCAGTTGCCGACCATTTTGACAGGAAAAAATTAATATTATTCACTCAAAGCTCATTGATGCTTTTGTCATTTATACTTGCAATTATCACAATGATCGGCAAAATACAAATATGGCAGATATTTATACTTGCTGTTTTAATGGGAATAATAAACTCTTTTGACATGCCGACCAGGCAGTCATTTGTTGCCGACATGGTAGGAAAGAAAGATTTAATGAACGCCATAGGCTTAAACGCTTTGGTTTTAAACGGCGCAAGAATGCTTGGCCCTGCAATCGCGGGAATACTTATTTCAGCATATGGGGAAGGATTTTGCTTTTTAGTTAATGCGGTAAGCTATCTTGCCGTATTGATAGCCATAGTTTTAGTTACTCCTTTATGGCAGAACGTGGATTATATTGATGAAACTTTAGCCCAAAAAGTTTTTTCTGGAATAGATTATATACTTAATTCTAAGAAAATATTAATGGTAATTATTTTGCTTGCAGTAACAGGTTTTACTACCGGATTTCTTATGATACTTATGCCTGTTTTTGTAAAAGATATTTATCACTTGAATGCTTCCGGCTTTGGAATTTTCATGGCATCAATGGGGCTGGGCTCGCTTCTTGGCGGGATAACCCTAGCGTCTAAAAAGGACATTTCCGATATTAGGAAAATAATATTTTACTCCGCTATGGCTTTTGGACTGCTGATTATATTTTTTGCGTTAACAAGGATTTTTGGATTTGCAATTTTTCTTCTTGCCTTAATCGGTTATATTTCTTTTCTTCAGATGGGATGCACAAACACATTTATTCAACATGAAACCACAAACGAAATGAGAGGACGGGTGATGAGCTTTTTTGTTATGGCATTTATGGGATTTGCCCCTGTTGGAAGCTTGATAGGAGGTTTTCTTACAGAAAAGATAGGAGCAGCTTTTACCCTGGCTCTTGCAGGCATATTTTCATTTATTTGTGCTTTGATTTTATGGAAAAAAGAAATTAAATATGATTAATTTACAGTTCATTTTTTTTATTTCTTTGTTTGTATGTATTTATTTAGGAATGCATTATTATGTTTACTTCCAAATCGTAACAGGCCTTTCGCTTAATCGGCTTATTAGTATTTATGTCAGGCTTTTTATTTACTTTGGTGCGATTTCTTTTATTGTATCGGAATTTTTAACCAGGAAAGTTATATCGGCCTGGATTAAGCCTTTAGCTTATTATGGAAATGTCTGGATAGGAATAATTTCCATATCGGTAACAGTTTTTCTAATCAGAAATATTTTTTTGATTTTTGTTAAAAACAGCCGATTCAAATATTTTTCAGCAACAATATCTTTAGTAATGATCGCTGTTTTATCGTTATATTCAATATTTAATATAGTGCGAGAGGAACGAATAAAAGAAATAAAAATAAAATCTTCTAAACTTTCTCAAAAATTCTCTAGTTTTAATATAGTTCAGCTTTCAGACCTGCATTTAAACTTTATTAAATCATCCCGCAGGCTTGAAAATATTGTTGAAAGAGCAAATCTTTTGGATCCTGATGTTATTGTTATCACGGGGGATTTGATTGACGCTGATTTGTGCAAAACGGAAGAATTATGCAGTATTTTAAAGAATTTAAAGGCAAAATACGGGGTGTATGCAGTTACCGGAAATCATGAATTTTATGCGGGAATAGATAAATTTAAAAAAATACTTTTGAATTCAAATATAAGGCTTTTGCAGAATGAAAACATATCTCTTCCAAACAATGTTGAACTTATTGGAATAGACGACAGCGAAAGCAAACGCTTTGATAACATACCTATTGAAGAAAATCTCATCAAAGCTTTGAATACTCCTAAATCGGTTTACCCCGTTAGAGACCTGCCTCGCCGGCGGGCGGGGAGCGGACGCTTCACGAATAAAGATGGCAGCATCACATCGCCATCTAACAGCATGATTTCAATCTCCCAACAAGAGTCGGCAGTCCTCTCTAACGGGGTGAATTCAAAATATTTTACCCTTCTTTTATCGCACCGGTCTTTTATTTTTGACGAAGCCTCAAAATTAGGGATTGATTTACAGTTATCAGGCCATACTCATGCCGGCCAAATCCCGCCGATGGATTTAATTGTAATGAGCTTTTTAAAATACCCTTACGGATTTTATAAAAAAGATAACTCATGCCTTTATACTACTTCTGGAACGGGTTATTGGGGCCCGCCGATGCGCCTTTCCTCGCACTCAGAAATTGTCAACATCATTATAGAAAGACAATCTAAATGAAACTCCGCCGACAGGAGAGACTGTGTCATAACTCCACGTGTTGTCATCCTGGGCATAAAGGTTAAAAAGTGTTGCTAAAAATGCCCCTAAACAGCTAAAAGATAGACGGAACACAATGTAAATGATAGCATGAAAGTTAAAAGGATTTAACTTTCATGAAAAAAACGCTGTCCGCGAT
>JAPLKN010000163.1 GCA_026388075.1 Elusimicrobiota bacterium | reverse complement strand
GAATTCGCTTACCCCGTTAGAGAAGGCTGCCGACTCCCATCAGCAGATTGAAATCATGCCGTTAGATGGTGATGTAATGCCGCCATCTTTATTAGCGAAGCGTCCGTTGCCCGCCCGCCGGCTGGGCAGGTCTCTAACGGGGCTTACTGAAGGGTATAAATTAATTGAAACCAAAAAAATACCTTTATTTTTTCCTTCTTTTGATTCTTTGGTGAATGTGGCAGTATACAAAATTCGTTTTCAGGTCAGTCAGGAACAAATACAAAAATTCCTTTCGCAACCGGAAATAATTATTGAAAAGAAAAAAGGCAACGAAATTAGAAAAATTGACGTAAAACCTTTAATTCTTGAACTCAAAACGCAGGACGGTTTTATCAATCTTAAATTAAGATTTGGGCCGAAATATAATGTAAAATCTGAAAAAATTGTTCAATCCCTTTGCAGTTTAGATGAAAATAGTGCTAAAATATTGCCTGTAACAAGGACGGGCTTTCTTATTGAAAAAAAAGACGGCACGGTCTTGGAACCGTAAAAAGTAACAAGGGTCAAGTAGCAAAGATCCAAAAGACAGTGGTAAGTTGTAAGTGATAAGGATTAAGTTTTCTCAAGACAGTGATAAGTAGTAAGTGATAAGAATTAAGTTTGAAATCAAAAAAGGATTTAACTTATAACTTACCACTTACACCTTACAACTGAAGTTACTACCACTTATCCCTTACCCCTGAAGTTAGAGAGGAAATATATGAAAAGAGAAATTATTGTAAACCGGTCTGAGAATGAAACGAGGGTTGCGATACTTGAAGATTCCGAACTTACGGACTTATTTATAGAGCGGACAGAATCGGAAAAAATAGTCGGGAATATTTATAAGGGCAAGGTTGAAGCTATCTTGCCCGGTCTTCAAAGCTCGTTTATTGATGCGGGGCTTGTAAAGAATGTTTACCTTTCAGGAGACGATGTGCTGAGCGCCGGGCACGAAAGAAAGATTGAGAAAATGCTTTCCCGCGGAAAAGAAATACTCGTACAGATTGATAAGGAGCCTATAGGAACTAAAGGTGCAAAGGGAAATATGAATATATCTCTTCCCGGGCGCCTTTTGGTTTTTATGCCTTTTGAAAAACATATCGGTATATCAAAAAACATAGAATCTAAGGAAGAAACAGACCGGCTAAAAAAAATGGTTCAAGAAATTAAGGGGGATCAGCCGGGCGGTTTTATTGTCAGGACGGAGGCGGAGGATGCCAGCGAAAAAGAAATAAAAAGGGAAATGAAATATCTTCAGAGACTCTGGGTTTCTATCAGCCAAAGAGCCGAAAAAGCAAAAGTCCCTTCTTTAATTCATCGCGATCTGGGAATAGTTTTTCAGACAGTTAGAGATTATTTCAATGAAGAAATAGATATTTTACTTATTGATTCGCAGAAAGAGTATGACGAGGTTGTTGATTTTGTAAAAATTGTTTCCCCGGAACTTCTGGATAAGGTGCAAAAGCATCAGGGGAAAATAAACATATTCAAAGCTTACGGCATAGAAGATCAGATAAAAAAACTTTCATCCAGCTATGTAAATCTTCCTTCAGGCGGATATATTATAATTCAGGAGGCGGAATCGCTTTGCGCGATAGATGTAAATACCGGGCGCTTTAAGGGCAAAAAATCGCAGGAAGAAACTGTTACAACCACTAACGTTGAAGCGGCACAAGAAATTGCAAGGCAAATTAGGCTAAGAAACATAGGCGGGATTATTGTTATTGATTTTATTGATATGAAAAGTGCACGAAACCGCCAAAGAGTCTTGGATATTTTAAAAAATTCAGTAAAAGGGGACAAAGCAAAAATAAAAATTTGGCCGATCACAAAACTTGGCCTGATTGAGATGACCAGAGAAAGAAGGAGAGAATCGTTATTTGCCCTTTTGGGGGAAAAGTGTCCGACCTGCAATGGTTTGGGAGTGGTTCTTTCAAAAGAGTCTTTGTTTATTAATATTTCAAACGAGCTTAAACATTTAAAAGTTGAAAGACACGCGGGTAAGGTTAGAATAAGGCTTTCGCCTGAAGTCGCGCCTTATTTTAGAGAAAGGCTTCAACGGCTCAAAAAAATTGTAGGTTCAGAAATAGATATACAGTCTTCACACGATATTGCCTGGGAAGATTACCAGATAATAATTGAATGAGCCGTATTTTGAACTCCTTTTAACACAAATAAAACTTTTATCTTAAAACTGCGATTTTACCGCTTTTCTGTTTTGAATCCCCGCTTCTTAACACATAAATATAAACACCGCTGGCAACCTTTTCACCGCTATTATTTGTGGCATTCCACTCGGCGCACTTTTCAGTGCCGAGCGTTTTTATTTCACTTTGTTCGGAGAGGGTTTTAACAAGTTCTCCGGCAACGTTAAAAATTGTTATTTTTACATCCGTCATATTAAGAGGGATCCTTCCGAATTTCATTATAGGATCTTTTGCGGCATATAGCGGATTAGGATATACTATGATTTCCGAAGTATCCTGAGCCTGGGTAGCCAGTAAAATCCCAAAAATTGAAAAATGATTTACTTGAGCAGAAACTATCTTTTTTGCCGTATCAACAATAGAATTGTGCAATATCACCCATTTCGTTTTATCCTGATCCAAATAACATAATTTTAGGTTCTTTACCTGGATATTTGTTCCGTCAATAAAACCGCTATTATTAGAATCCGGATAAGGTATTGAAATCCTTACATAGTTTTCAAAGTTACTGATGTTTTGTCCCGTGCTGGCTGATGTTGCGGCGAAATATCTTATAAGATTGAAGTTGCCGATAGGAAATACAATGCCGTTGATTGCGCTGGAGTTATTTGCTTTTAAAATGTCATAGCTGTTAGAGTTGAGCTCGCCCATATATATAAAAAGCTTTTCTGAGGTCAAACCCGCCGGAAAATCCAGCCTTGTGCCGTCAAGAAGTTCAATGCTTCCGCCTTCCTGTCCGATACAAAAATTTGATTGCGAAAATATCAAAGACCGAAAAGCATTTATGCGCCTTTTAGCCATATTGTTACTAAAACCGATCCAATCAGCTTTTTCTTTGATATTTTGTTTAACTTCTAACGGCGAGAGATTGGGATATTTAGAAAGAATAAGTCCTGCAAGGCCTGCAACAAAGGGGCAGGAACTTGAAGTCCCGCTTTTTGATCCATAAGTATTGTTCGGACATGTTGAATATATGTCTACCCCTGGAGCAAAAACATCTATCCAATCCCCATAGTTAGAAAAAATTGCCTTTGTATCCTTGTTGTCTGTAGCACCCACGGATATTACTAAAGGGTTAGCCGCGGGATAATAAGCTTGAGAACTATTGTTGTTTCCGGCCGCAAAAACCATTATAACCCCTCTATCATTTGCATATTTTATCGCATCGTTTAAAAGGTTAGAATTGTTAGCGCTTCCCCAGCTTGCGCTAATTATCTTTGCGCCGTTATCTACAGCATAAAGTATTGCCCGCGCGCAAGTTTCCGCATTTGTATAATTTGAATTATTGGGAAAAACTTTTATCGGCATAAGCTTTGCGTTCCAGCAAACTCCGGCTATTCCTATACCGTTGTCAGCTT
>JAPLKN010000162.1 GCA_026388075.1 Elusimicrobiota bacterium | reverse complement strand
CAGATGATGAGCAAATATTCAAAGATCAACAAAAGTGATGTTGCCAGCCAGGATCTTCAACAGGCCTATTTGCCTATTTACGGCACAGTGCAGTATTGCTTCAAAACTTCTTCAAAAAGTATCGCTCCTTTTGTTAAGCTTAATCTTGGGTACAATATGTACAGCATTAACTCCAAACTTAAAGATGCTGTCGGTGATCCTGAAGCCGGGATCTATTATGCAATCGGTGGCGGCGCGGTGATAAGTAAGAATATTAATGTCACACTTCTTTATTCTTCTTATACAGCGGCTTTAAAGAAAACTGGTGGAAATCTTGACGTAGCCAGCACTTCAATCGGTCTCTTCGTAGGTTATGTTTTTGATCTTTGCTGCGGCAAATAATTACAAGTAATCATTATTGCTTTCTTGCCATCGGATAACTTGATGGCAAGAAGGCAAGATTCATTAAAGTGGTGCATGTAAGTAGTATTTGATAGTTAAATGTTTAAGAAATAAGCTCTCTCTTTCGTGAGGGGGCTTATTCTTTTTTATTGAAATATTTAATGCTTTTTGATAGACTTAACACACAATATTAAGAGGAATCCATGCTATTAAGCGACAAATTGCTTGAAAGAAATGACGTATTAAAAACTATTAAAAAACGAAGAAGCGTAAGAATGTTTTCGGATAAGGCTATTTCCGAAGAAGATATTTTAACGCTTCTTCAAGCTGCAAATCAGGCCCCTTCGGCTCACAATCAGCAATCATGGCGCTTTATTATAGTGCGAGGCGAACGGAAAAGCGAGCTTGTTAATTTCATTTCATCTCATTCCGTTAATTTCCCAAAGCCGTCTTCTGTACTTTTACGAATGGCTTCCAGAACAATTCAGGAAGCCCCTGTGCTTATCGCGATTGCCAATTCGGGTGAACTAATCAAACACGGTATTGAACTTTTTAAAGTAAACCCCGTTAGAGACAACGGGCGCTTTGCGAATAAAGATGGCAGCATTACACCGCCATCTGCAACTTCAGACTTGTACCCCAGGCACCTGTCTGGGGTTTTCTCTAACGGGGTAAAAAAAGAAATATCCTATGACTTTTTCCGGACAATGGAAATACAAAGTTCGGCAGCCGCAGTTCAAAACCTTCTTTTAGCTGCCACCTCTTTAGGAATTGGCGCAGTATGGCTTGGAATATTGTATATCATGAAAGATGAAATTCTTCAATTCCTTGAAGAGCCGAAAGGCGAGTTTATGGCAGTGGTCCCTGTCGGATATCCGTTGAAACCGATGAAAGGACCCTATAAAAGGCCGTTAGAAACACTAATAAAAAATCTCGAATAAAGAAGTCTACGAATTTATTTTAGTAATAATATGAAGAAATTTATTTATTTAAATCCGAAAAATTGTTTAATTATTTTGTTCTTGTTTTTAAGTTTATTAAGTTATGCCGAGAATAAAAAGATTAAGAATATTGAGTATTTTGATGTAAATAATGTTCTCATCGGCTTTTATAATGTATCGCATGGAAAAGCAACTGTATATTTAGATTTAAAAAACTTATGCAAAACCAAACACGTAAATGAAAAAGAAATTGATTCTATTTTTAAACTGAGTTTTAGCAGCGATATCACTAAAACAGAAGATATTTCAGTAAACCCCGTTAGAGACCTGCCTCGCTGGCAGGCGGGCAACGGGCGCTTCGCGAATAAAGATGGCGGCATTACACCGCCATCTGAAACTTCAGACTTATACCCCAGACATGAGTTTGGGGCTTTCTCTAACGGGGTAAATGTTTCTACCGGCGCGGCTAGAGTCCTGACAAAAAAACTCAACATTAAAATGGGGGAAACTTATACGATTTTTGTAGGTTCCAAGAGGTTATTGGCAAAAAGTAATAATTTTGAGATTACCAGCGGAATTCATAATCAAGAGCGTTTATTAGAATTAGTTTTAAAGACTAAAAATGCATACGGCCTAAAGGAATTTAAATACCCGTGTCTTGCCGTAAGAGGAAATTTTACCAAAATAATAAAGTCTTATTTGTTTACTCCGGTAAATTTTAAAAACAAAAATAGATTAGCACAGATCGAAAAATTTATTTCCGACAATGAAGCTGTTCAAATCAAGAATCTGGAAAAACTGAAATTAAAATCTTTTTCGCCGAAAGATAGGAATTACTACCTTAAACAATCTTATGAATTATTTGAAGATCAGATATTAAAAGGTAATACAAAAGCTAAAATAGATTTTTTGTCAAATGCTCGTCAAAAGAAGTATTTATTGATAACATATTCAAAGGATTATAAGGACGGCTCAGACTATGGTTTTTCAGGATTACTTAAATATTATCCTAAAACGCAGAATATTGAATTATTAATGCCGGTACTATTCAGCAATAACCACCCTTATTACGGCTGGTGGAAAGAGGAAATGGCTTTTATTATGGAAATTGACCTTGAAAATGACGGAATTCCGGAATATCTTATACCTTCCGTTTTATATGAAGGCATTGAAATATTGTTAATAAAAAAGGATAAAAATAGCAATAAATACAAATATTTTGCAGGCACTTCTTATAGAGGGTTATAATTTAAAGTAATATTAAAAATGAGGCTATCGTCGAAGTCAAGTAATGTCACCCCGTCCGCCCAGGGCGGATCGGGGTCTAATAAACGATTATAATGGGCAAATAGATGCCGATCCGCCCGGGGCGGACGGCATGACAAAAATGGACTTCGGCAACAGCCCTGCATCAAAAATCAAAATTATTATAATTTTTTTATTTCGCAAGAGCTTGACAATAAAGAACAGGAGAAAATTATGAAGAAAAGATTTAGTTTCGTATCTTGGTTTTTTCCAATAATCATAGTGTTTTTGACTTTAAATCCATCATATTCTGCGCAAAAAAAGGAGGTTCAGATGAAAGATTTGGTAGTTT
>JAPLKN010000161.1 GCA_026388075.1 Elusimicrobiota bacterium | reverse complement strand
GTTCTATAATCTGTCCAAGTTCTTTTTTGTTTTTCATACTTGAAAAAAAGTTCATTTCTTTAGATAACATGGAATTTATAGTTTCCTTTAATTCTTCATACTTATAAAAACTATTAAAACCACCCTTTTTTGTCCTTTTAATATTTTCACCATTATCATCTAACGGGTTAGGATTAACAGACCAAAAACCTTGAACTATACCCGCAGTCTTTAAGTGATCTACTTTCTCATGATAGCTTTCAGTTATTGGGGTATTACCGATTATAATTATCGGAATTCTTGATGCTTTAGAGCTTGAAACACGGATATTAATGCTTTTGCCGATACCCTTTAGCATTGAATCAGATCTTAGAAGTCCTGGGTTTCCAGCATGAGTATTATAATCACCTAAGCAAATTAGCTTCTTTTTCTTTAATTCCCAGTTCCAAACGATTGACATTTTTACTTCAAAAATGGCTAAAATATCTTCAGGTTTTTGCTCAATATTCTTACGTTTTGAAATGACAACATCTGCGGGAGACATATCAGTCAAAGCTAATTCTTCGCATTTTGCCCCTTGAACTGCAAACAGTTTCTTGTCAGAAATAGTCTCTCGAATTAGGTCGGCTGTCCATTTTTCAGTAAATTTACCAATCAGAGAATTACGACTTTGTAAGGTTGATTTAGCCCCTTCATAACTTTTAGGCCAATATGCTAAATATCTCTTGTCATCAGAAACATAAAAAAGTTGTTCGGGAGAAGCAAATTTAAAAGAGTCTTCAAAAAATTTCTTTTCCACTTCTTTTGACCATAGATTCATAGTTATTTTCTCCCTTTGTAAATAATTATCTTGCTGTTATTTGTCTAAGCTTATCAATATCTTGTTTTTCAAAAATTCTATAATTATTCATTGGATCACGTTTTGGTTTTGGAATTTTGCCTGCGGTTTCCCAGTTATAAAGAGTGTTTCTTGAAATCTGCAAAATTTCGCAGACTTCGGCGAGAGAATAATACTTTTTTTCGTTTTTCATAACATTACCAAACTTTACCAAATATACCCAAGCAAGTCAATAATATTTTGCCTTTAAAAATACCACTAATTCCGCTTTGGGGAGCAGGCGCACAAAGGGCGTTGCGAAATCCTGAGCGAAGTCGAAGGATGAAGCCGACCGACTGCACCTGCCGGCGCATGAGAAAAAGGACTTTTTAAATAAATTTTAGCGGCGGTGAGGCCGCACGGACGGCGCGAAAGCGCCGGACGAAAGCCGAATCGGGTCAAGATGAAAAGAACGAAAACAACTTATGGTATAACGACAATATAAGGTCAGCCAAACGTTTTCAGGTAAAATCTCCTGAAAACGTTTGCCCCCGCGTCTAGTTTTTGCCTGTCCCCTCGCAAAGATTTGCTTTTGCAAATCTGAGGGGAAGCAATCTGGAGGTCAATAATATTCTCAGTTGTTTTTTTCATAACTCTGAATAAACTTCTCTTTTTGATGTCTGTTAAATGTTTTTATTTCTCTTTCAGCATTCAATGCATTCTTATAATACTTAAACTCCCTGCAATAAACCAACTCAACCGGCCCTTTTCCCCTTAAATATTTCGCTCCTCTACCGCTATTATGTTGCTTCAGCCTATTTTCCAGATTCTTCGTAGAACCGGTATAATAAGTGCCGTTTTTGCATTGAACAATATAAACACAAAAACATCCATGCCTGTTCATTTATTAAACAAAACTTCTACTGCATATTTTAGCTTTCTTGGGAGGTTGTTGAATAGGGTTAGGAATCAGTCCTGCAGACTCGCAAGCTTTTGTCAACGATCCAAAAAAGTATTTTATCTGACCAGTACTATTTTTGAGATTAGTTTCTCGTTTATATTCATTCTGTGTGGGTGTTTTGCCAAACTTCTGAGCAATCCTTCTGATTTCATTCGTGATTAGCTCAGATTTATCATCTTTATCATATTTATGCATTTTCATTAATTATGCCTCTCGAAATATCTTTCCCGTTCATTAAATAAATTCAACTAATAATCATAATTTCTGCTTTCACCAAAAATTCTTGAGCGATCTTTAGCAGTTTTTCACGCCAGCCTGCGTCCATCTGCCGTAATAATCAGCATCTTCCCTGAGATTTTTAGCTTCCTGCAATCCCTCAACCATCGATGAAGGGAGCTTGCCTGTATTGACATACAGTTCTCTTATTGCGGTAATAAGGCAATAATGGCTGTGTTCCCTTAAGTTTTCAAAATAAAGTAACGCTCTTGCGCTATGAAACATTGAATAGTAAAGCTGAACGGTTGCCCATTTGTAGTCCTTCTCATTATATGTCTTTTCTGCTCTATTAAGATCTTCTTTTGCCGTTTGGAGTTCCTTATCTGCAATTGCCTTCCCGCGCTAAAATGGTTTTATTTTCCCTTTCTTTAAACATCCGTCATATTCAAGAGTCATTCATGTTCCTCCCAAAGAGTTATTCCCCGTTCAATTTCACTATGAAATACTTTTTCAGTTTCCTGAAAACCAGAAAATTCTGCTGGAGTCTTTATAACTGCTTGTATTTTTCTGCCATTTTTTATGGTAGAGAGTATGGCCTTGGCTGCTTCTGTATCTTTGGCCAAAATAAAAACATCCAAATCGCTGTCCGAATAATCTTCTCCACGGCTTGAGCTGCCAAAGAGAATTATCTTTCTTGAAATATTTTTTAGTTTTTGTACCGCTTTTTCCAGGTTCACTATATTCTTGAGAACCTTGAATTGTTTAATAATTGGATTGGTAAAAACAACTGAATACATCAATATTTTCCCCTTTTGGTTTTTATGAACTAAATTTAGTTCAATTAAATCCCTTAGAGTAATGTAAACACCTGCCCTGCTCATTGAAGTAGCTTTTTTTATTTCACTACCGAGAAATTCTTTTCCAGGATTGTCCGATAAAAAGGATAAAATTTTTAGCGGATTGGTTGCGCTAAAGATGTTTGCTAAGGAATTCTTTTTCATATTATTCTCCATGTGTTTAATGTATTAAACAAGTGTATAATATATTAAACATGCCTGTTTGTCAAGCAATATACCTCAAACTTTCTTAATTCCTCTTTCCTTAAGGGGAAGCAGGTGCGGGTAGGCATTGAATAACAGTTCCACTGAATGGGCTGGCTTTAGTCTTTTAGTGCTTATCTGCTTTAAAATCACAACAAACCTTTTTTTCTTTGCTCTAGCTCCCAAAGTTTTGCGTATTTAACAAAAACATATATGCTTTGAAATATATGATAATAAATTCCTAAAATACCATCTAAAACTCCCAGTTTTAATATCAGTTTACTAAAAAGCGACCAAAAAAATGCAAGAAAACTTCTCATAAACGTAAACTTTTTCCCTTCATTGAACATATTAATAGCAGATAAATCACTATAAACATTTGACTTATTCCAAAAATCTGAAAATGAATTATAGCTATAATGATAAAGAAGATTTTTCAAATAACCTTTCGGGCCGTTAATAAGAATACGTTCGTGAACCGGAATGTCCGAATATTTGCCTTTACCTTTTCTTATAAGCCTTAAGTTGTAGTCAGGATAACAGCCGCCATACCTGATTTTTTTTCCGCAAAAAAATAACAATCTAGGGATGTAATATCCTTCCTTTTCAGTATTTTTCACAGAATTTAAAATTTCAACTTTTAATTCTTCTGTTACAGCCTCATCTGCATCAATACTTAGAATCCAGTCGCCTGTTGCAAGCTCTAATCCATAATTTTTTGTAGCGCCGTATCCTTTCCATTCAACTACATGAAGTTTTATTTTTTTGCTATTATAATTTTTTATGATATCCCTTGTTTTGTCCTCGCTTTTTGAATCAAGTACTAAAATTTCATCTACCCAATCTACCAACGAATCAATGCACCTTTTGATGTTTAATTCTTCATTTTTTGTTACTATAACAACAGAAATCATAAAACCTCCAAATATTGACTATTTAGAAACATTGAACCTGAAATCCATTATATCGCCGTCTTTTACAATATAGCCCTTACCTTCAAGCCTGTAAAAATCCGACTCTCTTGCTTTAGTTTCCGATCCTGCTTTTTTAAAGTCCTCAAAGTTTATTACTTCAGCCCTTATAAAACCTTTTTCAATATCTGAATGTATCACCCCAGCAGACTCGTGCGCCTTTGTCCCCTTTTCTATTGTCCAGGAATGTACCTCTTTAGGCCCTGCTGTTAAAAAAGAAATTAAATTACCGAACTCATACGAAAATTTTATTAACCTGTTAAGCGAACTTTCATTTAAGGATAAGGCGGATAAAAATTCCAGCTTTGATTTTTCATCAAGCATTTGTATCTCGGTTTCAATCTTTATTGATATATTGATGCTTTTTACTCCCTTATGTAGTTCAAATTTATGGATTAGCTTATCCTCATCGCAATTTACTACCACAAAAATAGGTTTTAGGGTAAGAAAATTTAGTCCTTTGGCGATTTTGAGTAAATCCCCGTCAAGTTTTAATGCGCTTAAAAAAATTCCTTTTTCAAGGGCATCTTTTAGCCGCAGCATCAAATCCTTTTCAAAATCATTGGCTGATGATTTTTTCGTTTTACTTTGGGTATTAATCCTTTCTAACCTAATTTCAACTAAAAATAAATCTGCAAAAAGCAGCTCATCTTTGATCTTATTATAATCCCTGACAAAGTCTATCTTGCCCTGGGGATGAAAAACGCTTTCATCAAAGAATTGCCTTACAACAATGCAAAACATATCTACTTCTTTTGCCGCTAAAAGCACCTCTTTGTCTTCCTCGGAATCATTTTTCAAAGAAGGCATAAGACTAAATTCTATTTTTGAATAAGTTTTCTTTTCAGTCCTATAATATTTCGCAAGGTATTCTATCCTTTCATCGGGAACATCAACCGTTCCTAGTTCTTTTTTAGCCAGCAAATGACTTTCTTTTTTAATACCGGTCAGCAATGAAAACAAACTTTTTTTCCCTGCGAATTCAAATCCTATTATTCCTACTTTCATTTCATATCCTTTAAATAATAGGGACACTTTGTAGATTCAAGTTTCCAGTGCAACGGTTAACAGTTTATTGAAGACTTCGTGCGGAGTATAAAAATCTAATGTTTTCCGCGGCCGATCATTTAACATATTTTGGGCCTTTTTGATAGCGTGGATAGAAATATTTGAAAAAT
>JAPLKN010000160.1 GCA_026388075.1 Elusimicrobiota bacterium | reverse complement strand
TTTTGTTTATTTTTTTGTTTGGCCGATGACTAACCTCAATATACATTGAGCTAGCGTTTTTCGGGCAAGAAGAAGGCATAATATTTTTGTAAAAACCAACTCGATAAAACGGGTATTTTTTCTCCGGAATATATATCCAATGCTTTCCGCCGGCAAGTTTTGAGTTTCCATCCTCTTTAACCCCAACATTGAAACAAACAACCGAATTCCATCTTAGTTTTTCTGCTGCCGATCTTATTTCACCGGGCAGATTTATTATGCTTTCCAGCAGTTTTACCAGAGGCTGGGTGGAAACTAAAAACTGATAATTATATTTTTTTCCGTTTGAAGCTTCTATAATATTTCTTTTATAATCGATTTTTAAGCAGCTAGTCCCTAGTTTTATATTGCTAACTTTTTCACAAAAAGCATCCGCAATAGATTGAATTCCCCCCTTTATTGGATAGAAGAAGTATTCATTATAGCCGAAGGATTTGGTTTGTTTATTTCGGGTTCCATTTATTATATCTTTTAAAGCCGGTTGAGGCACGAAAGGCGCAGCCCAGTCTGAACTAAGAATTTTACTTGAAACAGTCCAGAGTTTCTCGTTGTAAGGTTTCATAAAGTGTTTAGTTATGCCGCTGCCAAAAGTTGAAAGTGACCAGTTGTAGAAATTCTGATTATTCCTTTTTGGCCTGTGAATGAAACCTTGTAAACATTCTTTTTTTATTTTTTCCGGAAGATAATATAGATTAGCTTGAAAGGGGAATGGAATAAATCTATCAAATTCATAAATCCAAGATTTTCTTTGGATTTCTCTGAGATTATTTTCAAGCAGATTTTTTAATAACTGCTTCGTTTTGTTTTGATGAAGGTGAAGGAAATGACCCGAATAATCAAAAGTAAAACCATCTATTTTTATTGATCTGCAAAGCCCTCCCGGAACTTTTTCTTTTTCCAAAATAACAAAATCCTTTTTTAGAAAATATCCAAGAGATGTGCCGGTCAATCCCGCACCAATAATTATAATTTCAGGCATTATTTCCCTTTTTCTTCCATTTTAACTTGGCTTAGTCTATACGCAGTTATTATCGCCAGCAACACAATAAATATAAAAATATAAGTAGCATATTCTGTAGACAGGCGAGTTATTAAGAAAGCGCTCAAAGAAAGTATTATGCTGGCAAAGTAAGTTATCAACAGTATTTGTTTTCTGCTAAATCCTATTTTTTCAAGTCTTAGTGCAAAATGGTCTTTACTGCCCATAAACGGAGAAATACTTTTACTCCACCGAAGCACCATCACAAGAAAAGTATCATAAATTGGTATAGCTAGAATTAATAACGGAGCAAAAAGGCCTATATAATTTACCTTGGTATAAGAAGTTCCCAGTGATATGGAAGCAAGAATAAATCCTATGGTTAAACTCCCTGTATCGCCCATAAAAATCTTTTTACCTTTTGAAAGATTGTAGGGAATAAATCCTAATATTCCTCCTGCAAGCGCTGCCGCACAGAAATTTACATAAATTTGTTCAGTCGGAAGCGCTATAAATAGAAATGCCATGCATGCAATAAATGCTATTCCGCTTGATAAACCATCCATAATATCAATAATATTTAATGAATTTGTAATACCGATAATCCAAATTACGCTAACTATAATGGCAATAAAATTTGGGTTGATAAAATGAAGCCTAATATCAAAAAGAATGACAATCAGCGCGGCCAGCGTCTGAACAAGCAGTTTAGATTTAAATCCTAATCCTTTAGGAATAATATCGTCTGCTAAACCAAGAATTAATATTAATATACTTCCTAAAATAATTCCTCGTAAACTATGAAGAGTTCCTGTAGGAAAAAATGTAGTGAATCTGATAATAAATAAACTCACAATCCATCCTATCCAAATAGGTAAACCGCCCAAATATGGAATAGGTTCCTTATGGGTTTTTACCTGAGAATGAGGCATATCCAAAACTTTCAGTTTTAAGGCAATCAAACGGAATAAAGGCACAAGAAAAAATGACATAAAAAAGGATATTCCCAAAGCAAGAAAATATAAAGAATACGGATATTTGCTCATTTTTTCTTCTCCTGATTTCTGTTTTTGGGATAAAAAATAGAAAATTTTATTAATCCTATGCGATGCAAGATGAATTTCATTACGTTCAGCAAAGTTTCTATCCCGTATTTAACGCTTCTTTTAAAATTTATTGATGATGCTTCTTTAAAATATTTTGCCGGCACAGGTATTTCCCCAATCCTGAACTCAAGCGCCGCCGCTTGAATCAATATTTGCTGGTCAAAAACAAAATCATCAGAATTTTCTTCATACCTTATTGTTTCCAAGACCTTTTTAGAAAAAGCGCGGTAACCGGTATGATATTCCCCTAAATTTAAACCTAAGAACAAATTTTCAATAAAGGTAAGCATTCGATTGAAAAAATATTTATATAAAGGCATCCCGCCCTCAATAGCTTCTTTTCTGGTACGAATACGGTTAGCCAAAACGACATCGCAAATTCCATCAATAATCAAACCGGAAAGATAGGGAACAAGCCTGGGATCATACTGATAATCCGGGTGCAGCATAACAACCACATCGGCTCCTTCTTCAATAGCTGTTTTATAACAGGTTTTTTGATTTCCTCCATACCCCACATTTTCTTTGTGCTCAATAACCTTCAGCCCCAATTTTCTCGCAAGCTTTGCGGTATCATCTTTGGACGCATCGTCAACAAGAATTATCTCGTCAACACTTCCTTTCGGGATATCATTGAGTGTTTGTTTAAGTGTTTTTTCCGCATTATACGCGGGCATAACAACAATAACTTTAGATTTTTTTTTCATAGATTATCTCTTCCATAATTGATTCGTATTTAAACAGCATTTCTTTTATATCATATTTTTCACGAACAGTTTTATACGCATTTTCAACAAGTTTTTCTTTTAAGGGTATATTCTGCTTCAAGTCTTTAATCGCAGATGCAAAGGCTTTTATATTATTTTGTTCAACAATTATACCATTTACCCCATTTTTAATTATCTCATTTATTCCCCCACGGCATGCAACCGTTATAATCGGTGTTTTTAAAACCATGGCCTCAAGTATTACCCCCGGAAAACCTTCATACGTTGAACTAAGAACAAAAGCTTTAGCGTTTTTTATATAAGGATACGGATTTTCAATATATCCCGGCATAAAAAGGTCTATATTGAGATCCTTTGCTTTCTTTTCCAATTTATTTCTTTCTCTTCCTTCACCAAGTATCACTAAAGGAATGTTGACAGACAGTTCCTGCTTTAAAAAGTTTATCACTTCTAACAAAAATGAATAATTTTTCTCTTTTTCCAATCGACCACACGATATTAAATATTCTTTGAACGGCAAAGACACTTTTTCTATTGAGTTAGTTTCAATTGTAACTATGTCTACACCATTATAAATTGTTTCTACTTTATTTTTGTCAACCTTCAGGTAATTTATCAGTGAATCCTTTACGTCATCTGAGACCGCAATAATTTTATTTGCTATTCTGTACGATAGAGATAATACTACAGACTTAAAGAAAGAATGTTTATAGCCGCTTATACAAATATCGGTGACCGTGTGTTCTGCTAAAATAAGCTTAATGCGACAAAATAAAGAAACAAAAGCTGAGACTATATTAGCTCTCCATAAAAAAGAAACTATTATATCCGGTTTTATTTTTCTGCAGAATTTAAATAAACTGAATATCGTGCCAAAAATTGACATATAAGAATAGTTATTAGCTATACGATATTCAACAGATTTAGGAATTAACTGATCTTCAGCTCCTGTTTTTTTTAAAAGAAATAAAAAAGGAGTAAATTTTTCTCCATTGGTATTGGATATTACATATAAGAGCTTTAACATATATTATTTTTTGATCAAAGCTTCTTAGAGTTTCTATTTTGTTAAAATTTCTTCATATTTTGAAATAGACTTTTGTAAAGAAAATTCCTTAAGCTTATTTTTGGCATTTAAAATTAACTCTCCCGCAAATTTTTTATTATTAAGTATTTTAAGAACCGCTTCGGCTAATTTGTTTTCATCCTTCATAGGAACAAGCAAGCCATCAACCCCGTCAAAAATTATCTCCCTGGGCCCGCAAGGACAATCCGTTGAAACTACTGGAATACCGCACAAAATAGCCTCAATTAATACATTTGGTCGACCTTCATAAAGTGATGATAACACAAAAACCGAAGAATGAGCCATAAATTTATAAGGATTTTCTTGAAAATTCAAAAATAAGACATTTTTTTCCAGATTCTTACTATTTACTAAATTTATAAGCCTTTCTTTCTCGTCTCCATCCCCTAAAATAACCAGCCTGCAGTCCAATTTCTTTCTTATGATCTCAAATACATTGATCAGATATTCATGTCCTTTTAATTTTGTTAATGAAGCTACATTAATAATTATCGGCTTATTTTCTTTGAACCAAACATGTTCGGTAATCTCTTCTTCACTTTTTGACTTTATTTCTGTTTCGTTTATCGGGTTATATATCACACTAATTTTTTCTTCCTTAATTCCAAAATTTTCTATTAAATCTTTTTTTACGCCATTTGATATAGCAATTATATTATCAGATATTCTATAGAACAATGACATCAGGAATCTTAGGTCAGGACGATATTTCATATGCAGGGAAGGCAGGGTATACTCGCTTATTATTAATTTGGGTTTATATTTTGAAAATAATCTCGCAATAATCATGACCAAATTCGTTTCGGTTAGAAAGCCAAATAAAACATCGGGATTAAGGTCATTTATGATTTTCCTTAAATTTAGTATTCTAAGAATAAAACGAACCAGTTTTAAAAAATAATTTTTAGTAGCAGGCAAATTCAAAATATATTGTTTGATATTTTTGGGAATTGAAAAGAAATGTTTTGAATCATAAAATACGCAAATTGGTTCTATTTTGTCCGTATTTAGATTATCCAAGAGAGTAACAAATATTTTTTCTGCCCCGCCCCTTGCAAGATTAGGGATAACAAAAATAATTTTTCTTTTTTCCAAGTTTCCCATTTTTTTTAATTAAGCCTCCTGAGATCTAAATAATCCTGCGGCTTTTATAATTTTACACCTTTTTTGTTAATTCTGCAGGGAAAATATTACCTAATCCAAGTATAGAGGCAGAGTCAATCTTTTTCTTTATCCTCGCCATCTCCATAATTCCTGATATTCCCAACATTTTTTCAATAAAAATATGTTTTAATTTTCCTATTCCGTGCTCGGCTGAGACTGTTCCTTTTAAATCTATCGTTTTTCCAACAATATTTTTATATATTTCCTTACATCTATTGAATTCCGATACATTTTTAGGCAGGAAATTAGCATGCAAATGACAATCGCCAATGTGCCCAAAAACAAGATAATCTATTTCTTCTTTAACAGCTGTTTTATAAAAATATTCAAGCAGTTTAATTAGATTATTTTCCGGCACTGCTATATCTGTGCCGGTTTTCGGAAATTTATTTTTTCTGACTATTTCATTAACTTTTTCCGGAACCTCATGCCTAAAATCCCTAAAACCTTCACTGTCCTTTAAGCTTGTCCCGAACCATATTTTATCTAAAGGCGCATCATATTTTTCTAAAACTTTAGACCATTTTTCAATTATTATATCTTCATTTACACTAGATGTCTCCTGCTCAAACATAATTGAAGCATCAGAAAAATCCGGAATTTGCGGGTATTTATCTTTTAAAAGTTTTAAAGTATTTTTATCCAGATATTCAATTGATAAAGCATCTATATCTAATAATTGCTTCTTTTTCCTAGTATTTAGAGAAATCTTTCTTATTTCAAGAGCAAACTTCCAAGCCAATTCTTTTTTAGGGAAAAAAGCCACTCCGCTAAATATTTTTGAAATTTTTGGGATTAAACGCACTTCTGCTTCGGTAATTACTCCCAATGTTCCTTCGCTGCCAATAAAAAGGTCTATCAAATCCATTCCGGGGAGATTAAAATATCCCGCGGCATTTTTTATATTTGGAAGCTTATAGCTCGGAAGTTTAATATTAAGTTTACCATTTTTTAAAGGCAAGGCAATTACTCCTTCTTTGGATGCAAATATTTCGCCCCTTTTGATATGAATTAATTCTCCGTTTGAAAGTATGACCTTTATTTTATTTACATATTCTCTTGTTGAACCGAACTTAAAGCCCCTTGAACCCGAGGCATTAGTGGCGATATTTCCGCCGATAAATGAATTTTGTTCAGTCGGATCCGGAGGATAAAGCCAGCCCAGATTTTCTGCTTGTTTTTTTAGTTCCTGAACTATTACTCCGGATTGAACTACTGCATATGCCTGATCTTTAGAGACGCTTTTTATTTCAATAATTTTATTCAGCCGTTCTAAAGACAAAACAACCCCGCCGAAAGGTATTCTCCCTCCGGTCACGCCGGTCCCTGAACCTGAAATAGTAACCGGAGTTTTTTTTTGAGACATCTCTTTCAAAAAATCAATTATTTCAAATTCATTTTCCGGAATATAAATTTTGTGAGCATGCCCGCCTAAAAGCCCGGATTGGTCCTCAAAATATGATTGAACTGTATCTTTCTCAGTTTTAATTATCATTTGAAATGCCTTTATAAAATGATGTCCATTTAAGGGTTAAGCTCTTAATGTAACATCAATTTCTTTAAGTCTTTTCAACATTTCGTTAATAAGACCGTTTACTTCTTGATCGGTGAGAGTATGTTCAGGATGGCGAAAGGTTAAATGGAGGGAATAGCTTGCTTTTTCAGGTCCAAGCTTTTCGTCTTCATACACAGAAAAAACATCATAATTTTCAAAAAAAGTATTATTTGATAAAAACTCATTCAGTAT
>JAPLKN010000159.1 GCA_026388075.1 Elusimicrobiota bacterium | reverse complement strand
TTTTATTCCCGTATTTTCTGACAAGTTTTATAGCGCATTCATTCGCTTCAGCTCCGGAATTTGATAAAAATACTTTGCCGGGGAATGAAAGAGAAATAAGCTTTTCGGCAAGTTCTATTTGAGGCTCAGCATAGTAATAATTTGAAACATGGAGAAATTTCCCAAGCTGATTTTTAATAGCCGATATAATTTTAGGGTTTGAGTGCCCCAAATTAGAAACACTTATTCCTGAAAAAAAGTCAAGATACTTTTTCCCTTTGTTATCCCAGACATATTTTCCTTTTGCCTTTTTAACGGCAAGATCATACCTTTTATATGTTTGGATCAGATATTTTTTTTCTTTTTGAAAAATATTCATTAGAATTTCCCAATTTGTTTCCAACCCCTAATCCCGGAGTTGAGGTTGCAATTATCTTTTTATTACCGTCCCGTCAATTTTACTTAGCCCCTTTGATCCGTCAGCAATCCACACCTCTTTTACCCCTTTTCTTACAGCCTGTGAACAAGCTTTTATTTTAGGTATCATTCCACCTGAAATTACACTCTTATCAAAAAGCGCTTTGATATCGGCTAATCTGATTGTCTTGATTGTTTTCTTCTTTTCGTCCAAAACTCCCGGAACATCGGTTAAAAGCACCAGCCTTTCGGCCCTTAATCCGATAGCTAACGCCGTAGCTAAAGAATCTGCATTGACGTTCAAGGTCTGTCCTTTTTGATCCAATGATAGAGAAGATACTACCGGAAGAAAACCCTCTTTAATTAAAGTTTTCAATAGCGCTGTATTGACCTTCTTAGGGTCTCCCACAAATCCTAGCTTCTTAATTCTTTTGCATAGAACCATTCTGCCGTCTTTTCCGGATATTCCGACAGCGTTAACACCCTTCTTAATCAAATCAGCCACTAAACTTTTATTAACCTTGCCGCTTAAAACCATTTCAACAATCTCAAGAGTCGGCGCATCGGTAAATCTTAAACCGTGCACAAATCTGCTTTTTATATTCAGGCGATTGAGCCAATAATTTATTTCCGGCCCGCCTCCGTGCACTAAAACGATATTATCCCTTTTTGAAAGAAGTGCCACTTCATTCAAAAATTTCTTTTTAGCAGAAGCGATTTTGGTCAAACTACCGCCAAATTTGATTACTATAATTTGTTTCATTTTATATTTTTACCTCAGTTTTTATTTATTGAAAACTTACATTTTTTTCTGAAATCACATTTTGAGCAATGCTGGGTATTCGGTTCAAAATTTTCTTTATATATTTTTCTTGTGATGTTCTCAATCAATTTTCCGGCCTGTCTTATCTGCTCCTTTGTTCTTGACGTGCTTACTTTGGTGTTAAATGCAAGAAAATAATAGCTTAAAATATCCGGATTGAAACCAAAAGCCTTCTCGCATGCAATTGAATATATGGTAAGCTGAAGATCCGAATCCGCTTTTTCTTGATCCCAAAGCTGAATATGTGTTTTATAATCTATCAACTCGTAAGTGCCGTCGGGATTTTTGTCTATCCTGTCAATAATACCGATTATAAAATTCCTTCCCAGTTTAAACCTGAAACTTTTTTCAATGAACATTATTTCCGATTTAGATTTTTCTTGTTCCTCAAAATAATTTTCAAGCATCCTTAAACCTTTATCAAAGAACTCTTTGGTCTCCTGAGGCGATGAAAAACCCACATTTACCCAGTTTTTATTGTAGCTGTCAATTAAAAATTCAATGTTATCCGATCTGGAGGAATGGAACTCCTCAAGCGCGCGGTGAATGCTTAAGCCCAAAGAGGTAAAAGGCGTCGGAGATACGCGCCATCCTTCACGGTATATTAGATTATACTTAAACGGACAAAGCTGATAGGCATTTATACGAGAATAACTTATATCCATCCCCGGAATAAATATCTCGGATAACCTTATCAGCAAATTTTTTATCATTAACCAGCCTTTCTGAAAAAAGAAAGAACAGAATCTCCGTATTTTTCGCGCCTGAATTCAATCAAACCTTCACAAACCGTTACAGGTTCTTTTTCGTGATGTTGGCTGATTATATAGCCGTTGTCTGAAAGCAAATCTGCTTTCATAATGTTTTCAAGTGTAATACTAGTAAAAGCCAAAGGCTTTTTGTTTTCATCTTTATAAGGAGGCCCCATAAAAATTAAATCAAATTTACTCCTTATATTTTCAAGCCCTTTTGTTATATCAAAATTTAAAATTTCCGCCCTGTCTTCCCAGCCTAAAAACTTCAAATTATATTTAATTAGTTCCAGTGATTTTTCTTCCAGCTCAACAAATATTACTTTAATTGCACCTCTAGACAATGCTTCAAGGCCGACAGAGCCTGTTCCCGCATATAAATCAAGAAATTTTGAGCCGATTATTTTGGGCTGTAAAATGTCAAAAAGTGATTTCTTTATCCGCCCTAGTATGGGCCTGACCGACAAATCATCACTTTTAAGAGTTTTTATATTGCGGCCTTTGGCTTCTCCAGCAATAATTTTAAGAGCGCACATCACCTAATCCCATTGAAAAATTAACAATTATTTTACTCTTTTAAGGAGAGTTAGTCAAACATAAATACAGTAGGTAGAAAAAGGCAGTAGGTCCCGCTAAAGCGGGACTCCATTTAAAAAAATTAAGGAAGTCGTAGGAGTTAGCATGGCCCTGAGCGCCTTGTGGTGAGTGAAATCGAACCAAGTCGAAGGGTAGATAGGGAAAGGAAAACTGCAAAATATTTTATGCGATAAAACACACGAATTATTCTTTAGGAAAAGTTCAGTTTTGCATTATATATAGATCTTTTTGCCAAATCTGTCCTATTTCGTAATGAAATACTTATATTTGGAGTGAAGCGAGGAAGCCGAACCGATGTGTAGCCTTAGCGCTACATGAGGTGAGGATGACGAAGCTGCAACCCGAATATATGTATTGGAATAGGAATAGGATAGATTTGGCAAAAAGAAAATGGAGCTGAAGGGATTTCCGCTCCCTCGTCGCTTCGCTCCTCATCTGCGGTCCGGCTGCCCTCGCTTTCGCTCACTTCGTTCGCTTTTCCCCGATTCACGGGGCGCTCGGGTCAGCTTCAAATCCCTCGAACAAAAAGAACTTTTCTAAGGCAAAAGCCTTAAAAAAGTTCTTATGGAGCTGAAGGGATTTGAACCCTCGACCCTCTGCATGCCATGCAGATGCTCTCCCAGCTGAGCTACAGCCCCGTTGCGACAGTAATTAGAAATTTAGTAATTAGTTCTTAGATAATAAAAGTCTTTCTCCCAATCACTCATCACTAATTACTTTTTTTAAGTTTTGGATTATTAAGAAAGAACAGTCTTTCAAGAGCGTATTGTTCCCACCTGGCCCCTTTATACTCAGTTGATAAACGCTGATAGATTGTTTTAGCTTGTTCATTTGCGCCCGATAATTCATAAACACGGCCCAAAGATTCAAGAATTTTTGGCAAAAGAAAGTGTTCGGGATATTTTGTCAGGAATTCGTTATATGTTGCTATCGCGCCCCGATAATCCTGCATATCTTCCTGGACATTTCCCATATACGCATAAGCTAAAGGAACGACTGACGCGGGTTTCCCATTTCCTATAACATAAGCGATCATATCTTTGGCATCTCGGTACTTGCGTTGGCTTATTAAATACTCCGCTTTAGTAAGCCTTGCCATAGATGCAGCGGGTGAATTAGGATATTGATTTATTACCTCATTAAGCAGAGCAAGCCCTTGATCTACCTGATTATGGTAAATTAATGCCTGAGCAATTGAAAGCTTGTCCGAAACCCTCATCCTAACTGAATAATATTGGGTTAAAACAAAAGCAGTAAAAAGCATTATTCCGGCGACAATCCCTACAATACTATAGAATGTCTGCCTGTTATTTTTTATCCACTCCAATACGCTGTATAGGATATCCGCAAGTTCATTTTTCCTTAGATTCTGATGAGATAATGAAGCCATTTTTTATCCTAAATCTTAATATTTTTGATTATTTCAAAAGCGTTTTGTTTCATTACTTTATAGTCTTTTTCAGAAAGTTTGCTCATATCCAGCACTTTCCTAATTTTTTCATGAGTCAGCAAATCTTCCGGCTCGTGAGTATCTGAATTAAGCACAAGTTTTGCCCCGCATTTTTTAGCAATCTCGGCAACATGTTCATTTGCCTTGCTGTGCCCCGCTCGGGTTGTTATTTCAAGATAAACATTATTTTTTTTAGCAAGCTCCGCTTCCTTTAGGGTAATGTATCCCGGATGCGCCAGAATATCTACTTCAGCAATAATAGATTCCAAATTTGTTCCGGGAGGCACTGTTTCAGCAGGCGTTTCCCCGTGGCCAAGTATGAGCGCGGCGCCAAGTTTCCTGCAGTATTTAACAGCTTTTGAAATAAGTTTCGGCGGCACATAAGTTATTTCTATTCCCGGGATAATGGTAATATCATACTGCCGAGACAGTTCATCCGAGATTCTTTTTATCCTCGGAATAATAAAATCAAAATTAGAAAAATCGCCGTGGTCTGTTATGGCAATAACATCGTATCCTTTAACTTTTGCCCGGTAAACAAGTTCTGAAGGTATAAGAGCGCCGTCGGAAAATAATGTATGCGTGTGTAAATCTATCATGCATCCCCCTTTTGCAAAACTTTAAGATAAATTATTACATCCATTTTCTTCATGAAGTTGGAATTTTAACATATTTTTAGCCAATATTCAACCCGGATTTTTCAATACAATTTCCTTGAACACACTATAAATGGTGCTGGGTTAACCCCGCACGTCGCGGCGTGCTGTCCCCTCGGGACAAATTTTACAACCTGCTGCAAATTTTGGGTTCAACAAAATAACCGCGTTAGCAAAGTTATAAAGTGTAAAAGTTTAAAAATTAATTTTTTAAGGTTTTTACTTTCCTAACATTCAAAACTTTTACACTTTCTAACTATTTTTACGCCATTATGTTGACAAACAAACCTTAAAATAATAGTATACAACCCTTATGGAACAAAAAGCAGAAAAAGTATTTATCTTCAGTATTTTTTTCGCCTTCCTTATTAAATCAATTCTTGCGATCATCATACCTATTACCGGTGATGAAGCTTATTTCGTCCTTTGGGCAAAACATTTAGATTTTGGTTATTACGACCACACTCCCCTGGTCGGATGGATTTTAAGTATAATGCTTTTTTTCGGGAGTTCCGAATTTATTGTACGTTTTCCGGCAATTATTTCCAGCATTTTGGTTGGTATCGGTATTTATTTAATCATTAAGCCGTATGACAAAATAAAAGCCTGCCTTATTTCAACCCTTTTTATTGTTTCCCCCATTAGCATTCTAAACTTTTTGATTTCAACCGATACCCCATTGATAATTTCATCATTTTTTTCCGGTTATTTCCTTTTCCTTGCTTTAAATAGGAAAAATTATTTTTTTTACTTTATAGCCGGTATATTTTTAGGTTTTGCATTTCTATCAAAATATCTTGCCGTGCTGATAGGCCTTACTTACCTTGTGTATTTTATTTTTACAGAAAAAAGAAAAGATAAAACTCTGGGTTTTATTATTCTTTTTATATCAATAATTCCTTTTGCGGTAGTAAACATTTACTGGAACTATACTCACGACTGGGCAAATATAATGTTCAATATGTTCAGCCGAACCAAGAAGGAAAGTATTCCCGCATTATACTTTTTATTCGGTTCAACAAAGGAGTTCGGCGTTTCTTTCTTAAAATTATTCATATTTATTCTCGTTCAATTATATTTATTCACTCCCCCCATTCTATATTATCTCTTTAAGAAAAGAAAAGAATTATTGACAAAATTAAAAATTGCCGATAATTTCCTTGTTTTCTTTTATATTTTTATTATTCCCTTGCTTTTTTACGCCTTTCTTTCGATTAAAAAATCGGTAAGCCCTTTATGGATGTTTTACTTCTATTCATTCCTTTTTGTCCTTTTATATCTTTATTTAAGCGAAATGGAACTTACTAAATCAATTGAATTTATGGTACTTTTTACATTAATTCATTTAATTTTTATTTCCGCTGTGCTTTCAATTCCTCCGAAATATTTCAAAAACAACAGCAGCTACTATGAAATAATTCAGGGCATGAAAACTAAAACCGTTCTTTACAATCTAAAACCATTTGAAAAAGATTTTGTTCTTACCACTCCAAGCTATACTGATTCAGCGATTTTATACTTCCATTCAGGAATTTATTTTCCGGTTTTTGACGGCGGAACGCTTCACGGAAGGCAGGACGATTTTATAACCGATTATAAACTTTTTAGCGGCAAAAATATACTTGTTTTAAAGAAACGTCTGCCTGAAAAGGAAAGATATGAGAAGTTTTTCAAAAAATACGAGGTAAAGCAATTTGAAGTTGAAGGCGCGGTTTTTTATATAGTTTTGGGATATGATTTTAACTTTAATAATTATCGAGATATTGTTTTAAAAGACATCAAGGATAAATTTTATTCAGTTCCCAAGTTCCTGCCGACAAAATCAGATTATTTCAAAGAAAAATATTTTTCTTGAAATTGTCTTCCACATGCTTTTGCAAAATACTTCTATTTAACTCAGCATTCTGAATTCATTGAAGGGTCCCTAGTTCGGATTCATGAAGACATTTAAGAAATGTTTGTTTTGAAACGCGCCACGTCTATTCTTCTTCCGGCAAAAACGGAGTTCTTGCAGGGCAAATTAATTGGCTTGTTGACACGAACGGTATTTCCCACTCAGGATACTTAGGCTTTAATTTATTTTCTTCGTACCACTCGTCATCAGTTACGGGACCTGAAACGGCAAAACTGTTAGACAAATATGAAGTGCCTTTAACAATTTCCCTTCTTCCAAAATAAGGAATAATTAGATCCCATTCAAGCGGAAATCCTATGCAGGAATGAAGCATGCCGGTGTTAGCATCTCCGTACACATCAACGCATTTCGGAACTGCTTTAGGCACGGCCAAACCGAATTCTCTTGTGCATATACTTTTGAATACAAGAAAATCCCTCTCAATCACTCGGGCGCAGGCTAATATCATATTATATTCCTCATTTGAAAACGTAATATTATTCTTTTGTTTTTCAGCGATGCGCTTGAAAACTTCCATATTCTTAATAACATTATCAATATGCTTCAAAATGCCGTCTTTCAATGCAGTATTAGTGCCGGATTTTTCTACAACGCTTAACGATTCCCTGGGAATCTGGCTGCACACATTTTTTAATTCACTGCACATCGCTATTAAAGCCCCGAAAGCTTCCGGAAAAGGTTCAACCGCGCCGCGGGGAGGTTTTCTAGTCATTAGTTCAAATCCGCCGTCACCGCTTTCGGGCAGTCCTATTTCCATTTCATTAAAAATATAAGTTGCATGTCTAAGGTTAGTCCATCCCGAAAGTCCTGTTTGAAGCTGTTTTGCCTGCCACAAATCTTCAGTTAGCCAGGGCCAGTCAGGTTTTTTCCCTGTCATTTGTAAAGAAATTAAACTAAGCCATTTATTATAAATGCCTGAAACTCCTTCGGTATTAAATCTTTTCCATCTTTTTATTAAATTTTCGTGAATCTTATTCAAGTTAGGATATTTTGTGTAAATTCCGTTTGTTTCAAGGATTTTTTTTGCCAGATTGCTCCCAAAAATGTATCCGAGTTCGTAAATGTCAGGCACCGAACGCAATCCGCCGTTTTCATCCATTACCTGATCTTCGCTTGGCCAGTCCGCGTGATATACTAACGAATTTAAAATTTCGCTGTCAATTCCCCATGCCCGAGGGACCAAAGCAGTTTTATATTGTTTGTGTTTTACATAGCTCAATAAGTCCGCTTTTAATCCGGGAAGCACCTGATTAGACGGAGGAACAAACGGCTTGTATGAATTAATCCATTGTTTCAAAAGAGGATTGACCGTAATTTTGTTTTGAAAATTTGTCCACTGCTTCGTTGTAGGACGAGCAATGCTAAGATATTGGACTGCTTTAAAGTAACCCGTCATGGCATCATCCTGATCATAATACCCGCGTGTTTTAAACTCAATAAAATTTACGTTATCTCTCTGCAAAATTTTTGAATCCGCTATGCCGTCGCAATTCTTAACCCTAAGCAGTTCCTCCGAATCATATTTTCCTTCCAATATTTTAGAAGCGCTCACGAACAATTTAGCCCAAAAAGCATCTTCGCTGCTTTCGCTTTTTTTCGCAGAAAACACTTTTGTTGCTTCCCGGACAAACTGAGTAAAGCGTTTTAAAGATACGGATTTTTCGTTAAGATAAAATATTCCCGAATAAGCGGCTTCAAGGATTTCATAGAAAGGATCAGTAGTAACCAAATAAGGCCTGGAAGGCAATTGAGCATTATAGTATTTCCCTGAAGGGTCAAAATTTTCTGAATCGTAAAGAAAGTAAATTTGCTCATTATTTGTCGGCCTGAAAAGGCCGCCGTTCTTCATAAAGAGCTGAGTATCATTTTCATCGGTGCAAAACATCCATGCGTTTTCCACGTCATACAGCGGAAGATTCAAAGGGGTATAAACCAATTCCGAATTATTTCGGACATATACAATCCCCTTTCCATCTGAAGTGAATCTTATCTTTGACGGAGCCTTAGAATCAAACGAAAGTATTTTTTGCTCCTGAGAAGAATAATTATTAAGGAGTTTTAAATCTTTTTCGTTTGCTGACCAATGAAGCATGTACATCCCGTTCGGAGAAAATACTATATTTTCTGCCTTTCCCATTCCTAGGGCAAATTCCGGAACAAATATATTGCCCCAGTTTGTTTCTTTATAAGGCAGTGCAAAAATATCGTTATCTTTGTTGTACCATAATAATACGTTACCCATAGGATTAAATGTAATCGGAACACCGAAGGAGCTCATCAAAATATTCGGAGTCTCTTTTGTCCAATTCGCTGAGTAGCTGTCTGTTTCGCTTAAAACCGGATAAAATCTTTGGCCGGTATCAGTAATCGTTGCAATTTCAGAACTATTTTCTTTTTTCCTGGTAAAAAATAATCTAAATTTATCGCTGAATTTAGAAGAACTCATGGTAAGATTGGAAATTGAGTAAGTATCACTGTATATTTCAGTTATATTTTTAAGTGTAATATCGTAAGAAAAAATCCTGCTTGCGCCTTTTGAATCTTTCCCTAACAGAAATACTTTAGGATCTTGCGGATGAGAAACAATTTCCTCAAATGTTATATCTTGGGGAGCTTTCAAATCAAGCGTTTCAGTTCCGGTTTTATATTTCCATAAAACAAGCCAAGTTTTTTTGTTTGAGTCTTTAAGGATTGCCGTAGCTGCAGAATTGTTTGCAAGAACATCAAAATCTTGAATTACTTGTTTTTTTTCAAAAGTAATACTTGAGCTTGCTTCCGGGGATTTTAGAACGGTAATTTCTCTAAAACTATCAAAGGGATTTAGGGAAAATGCGGTTTGACTTATTAAACAAAGTAAAAGCACTGCAGAAACTGTCTTCCGGCTGAACATTATTGACTCCTTTTTATTTTTTAGTGAGATTTTGTTTGAAGAATAATTTCTTATTAATTAATCCTCATAATTCATTCGCTCAATTTTTAACTCTGATTAATAATTCTAAAAATAGCTCATTGCGAATTTTTCTTGCCTTAAATTAGTAGCTATATTTAGAAAATTTAAAACTTACTCATTATAACCCTCATAATATTTTACATTACGAATACTTATGATTATAAATAAACTTATTAAGCAGCATTTCACAAACTACTGACTGGAAGAATAGTTGAATATTTTGTTATTAAAAAAATAATTTAACAAAGATCTTTTTTTCTTGATTCTCTTTTTCTCTTAATTAATTTAATAATAGTTATAGGAACTCCTAAAATAAAATGAAAAACAAAGTTAGACATTGGTATTCCAATCATTAATAATTTATATGTTAACCTCAATATTTGCCTTATCTTCCAAAAATCAATAATTATTCTATGAAATATTTTCGTAATCTCTTTTTTTTCATATTTAACAGAATAAATGCGATTGTCTTCAGCGACATAGTAATCTTTATTTTTTTGAAGAACTTCTTTTAATCCGGGGTTTTCTTCATATCTAAGGTAACTGCATGATAGTATATCCACTCCAATCTCTTTAGCAAATTTTGAAATTTCAAGCATTTCGGCTTCAGTTTCACCTATATTTCCAACTATAAAATAGCCTAAGATAATAATGCCGGAATTGCTCAAAACTTTGAAGGCTTTTCTTATTTGTTCAATAGTTATACCTTTGTCCCATAATTTTAATGTCTTATCCTGAGCAGACTCAATTCCGATGGTAAGGAATCTAAATCCGGCTAATTTTATCTTCTTAATTAATTGAGGATAAAAACCAATAGAAATACGAGCTTGCGCTGCAAATATTTTTTTAATTTTTTCTTTTATAATTAGATCACATATTTTTTCGACCCTTTTAATATCTGCAAAAAAATTCTCATCTGTAAAACCTACCACTTTAGTATCGATTTCCTTTAGTTCACGAATAACAGATTCAGGGCTTCGACCAAACCATTTTCGTCTCTGCCCCAGAAAACAGAATTTACAATTTGCCGGGCAACCACGAGAACTGTAAATACAATCCAAAGGATATTTAAAATAAACGCATTTATTTTCATAAGAATATTTATATCGCCTTATTTTTCTGTATGGCAGTATATCATTACTAATCCCTGAGTAAATTCGATCCTTATTATGAATTATTTTGCCGTTTTTTCTGAAAGACAAACCATCCACATTATCTGGAGTACCTTGCTTAAGAAATTCACGAATAGTTTCTTCCCCTTCGCCACGAACTATGACATTAATATTAGGGCAAAGTAAAAATAACTCGTTAACTTTTTCAGTTGCATATCTGCCTCCTACAATTGTCATTACATTTTCGGGCAGAGACCTAATAATGTCACAAACTGAATCAAAATACCATTTCCAGTTTACACTTACTAAATACAAATCAATATCATCTCTTATGAATTTCCTATAATCTTTTTCTTTGCTTAGATCAATGATACTAATATTTTGGACTAAATCCTTTATTGCACCAGCAATTAATTCTATTCCTATAGGAGGAAAAGCCTGAGGTTTTAAGATGGGGTTAAAACACAAAACATTTTTATAGGTTTTCATTTATTGCATCCTAGAAGAACAATACTTTTTAATCGAAAAATAAGATACTTAACCAGACAAAGCAAAAGCAAAGCAGAAATAGTCTTACGGCTGAACATTATGAACTCCTTTCGAAATTTATTTAGAATTAAAAATTTGTACTTGGCGAGATTAATTGATTAAAATAAAGCCATTTAAATTTATTGAGATATATATTATACGTTATTCTGCTTTATTATATCAAGAGGTTTTGAAAAAAATTTTGATATTTCAAATTATCTGTTTGTTTGACTCAAATACCGCTTGTTTGTTATAATCAATAAAATTAGTTCATTGAAATGTCCCCGTAGTCCTTCGACTTGGTCAGACATAAGTCGCTCAGGACTACGTTCAGGATTTATAATAAATTTTGTCCCCGTAGCTCAACTGGATAGAGCATCTGCCTTCTAAGCAGAGGGTTACGTGTTCGAGTCACGTCGGGGACGGTTTTTGTAAGACAGTTGTAAGGTATAAGCGGTAAGTAGTAAGTTTAAAAGGTTCCTGCTTAATTCTTATCACTTACCCCTTAATCCTGCCTTAAAAATGGTGGTTATGGTGTAATGGTTAGCACGAAGGACTGTGGATCCTTCAGTACGGGTTCAAATCCCGTTAGCCACCCCAGTTTTTTTTGTATTTTAAATACATGGATTCCCGTTTTCACTCGCCTCGATGCTACGCGGGCGAAGCGGGCGGGAATGACAACGAAAAATTATGTGTATTTGGGGACACAATACTTAATTATTCAAATTAATTATCAAAAATTCAATTAAGTATTGTGTCCCCAAATTATTAGTGGAAATTTGTGGAAAACAATAAAATCATTGTGAAAAATACAAAACAATATTACCAATTAGTTAATTCTATTGGCACACTCTTAGATAAGTCTAGAAAGTACATTTTTACCACAGTTAATGCCGTCCTGGTTGGAACTTATTGGGAAATTGGTAAAAGAATCGTAGAATTCGAACAGCATGGTAAAGAGAAAGCAGAGTATGGATCTGAATTACTATCCAAGCTGTCAAAAGATTTGAAAATAAAATACGGCCACGGATTTAGCAAGAGCAATGTGTATATGATGAGAGAGTTTTATTTGAAGTACCAAAAATTCCAGACAGTGTCTGGAAAATTAAACTGGAGTCATTATGTGGAGTTGTTAAGTATTTCTAATGATTTGGCAAGGTCTTTTTATGAGAAACAATGCATCAATGAAAATTGGTCGGTAAGACAGCTTCAACGGCAAATAAACTCATCTCTTTTTGAAAGAATCGCTTTAAGTAAAGATAAAAAAAGCATTCTAAAATTGGCTAATAAAGGTCATGTAATAGAAAATGAAGTAGATTTAGTAAAAGATCCTTATATTTTAGAATTTTTGAAGATACCTGAACATTATAAATATACCGAAAAAGAACTAGAACAAAGGATAATTGATAATCTTCAAATGTTTTTACTGGAACTTGGCAAAGGATTTGCTTTTGTCGGACGCCAACACAGAATTACGCTTAATAATACTCATTTTTACGTTGATTTAGTGTTTTATCATACATTGCTGAAATGTTATGTTTTAATTGATTTAAAAAGCGGCAAAATTTCACATCAGGATATTGGCCAAATGAATATGTACTTAAATTATTTTAATGCAGAAGAACGTTCTCAAAAGGATAATGCTTCAATAGGAATAGTATTGGGAGCAGAAAAAGATAATTTACTGGTCGAATATGCGCTTGGCGGAATTTCGAACAAATTATTTGTTTCTAAATATAAATTATACATCCCAGATAGAAAAGTTTTACAAAAAAGGCTTCAATACTTATTAGAATAAGTTAGAACTACAAATAAAGCTATATTAAAAACTTACCACTAATTGATAATCTAAACTATCACAGTAATACGGATTCCAGTTTTCACTCGCCTCGCTGCCAACCTTAAGCATTTGGGGACACAATACTTA
>JAPLKN010000158.1 GCA_026388075.1 Elusimicrobiota bacterium | reverse complement strand
ATCGCGGACAGCGTTTTTTTCATGAAAGTTAAATCCTTTTAACTTTCATGCTATCATTTACATTGTGTTCCGTCTATCTTTTAGCTGTTTAGGGGCATTTTTAGCAACACTTTTTAACCTTTATGCCCAGGATGACAACACTCACCCCAAACCAATTATGCCGCGCCGATTATAGCTCTTATTAAGTTTGGAGCGTTCTGCCGTGTTCTGTCGAAATAATTCATAATTATTTTTCTATCTATTACTATATCGAATATTTCAATAAAGTTAACTGCTACCCATTTCTCTACTCTCTCCGCTCTTTCTTTATCTTCCCCCTCTTTCCCTTCTTTAAATTTACTCAATTCAGATATTTCTCCGGAAACAATAAGTTCATTAATATACTTATTTAGTTGTCCTCTGTATTTATTATTTAAGTTAGCCACGGTCATGATATCCTTATCTTTCAGGGCTTGCAACAATATTGCAATAATTTCCGGTTTTTCCGCAATTTGTTTAATTTCCGGTATCTCTTTCACAAGGAATTCAGCCCTTTCATCTTCTTTTACCTTCTTAGCTTCGCGGAAAACATAAAGTTCTATTAATCCATCTTGGTCAGAAATATTTTTTGGCCGCAATCCAGGATTAGCTTTTATTTCTGATTCAAGGCGATCTTTTGCGGCTTTTTTCATCAGGCCTCTCAGCCAGCCGGAGAGTTCTTCTTTTACTTGTTTAGGATTTGTCTTTGCTTTTTCTTTAAGCTCTCCTAGATATTCCTTGGCAGAAGGGATATCATTTTCGGTTAAACCTGGCGTTTTTCCAAGTTCATCTTTAATCGTTTCAATTATATCAGCCGGTTTATCTGCTTCAGAATAACTTAAAGATCTATTATATGAATCAATTACTTTTTCCAACGAAACTTCTGCGAGGTTGCTATACTTTAATAATTCCCGAGCCATATTAGCCCCTCTTTCGCGGGGTATCGGTTCCCAGCCTACAAGTTTTGATAAAGTGACAATCAAATCATTAATATTACCCGTAATAGTGTCTTTTTCCCACACTTCCTTAGTTCCTACTGGGAAACGAATTAAAAAACCGTCCTTTTCAGTTACAATCGCATTAATAATTATTTCTACGCCATTGCTTCTTGCGCTTGCTATCTTGGCTTTTTCTTTATCTGTAAGTTCAACTGTTGCAGGAATCTCCAGGCATTGGGTATTGACATCCATCGTTTCAGAAGCTTTTTCTAGCGGAACAGACATAATAAGTTTTACACGTGCATCTTTCTTAGTACAAGCCGTTTGAATTTCCTTAAGGTTTTCAAATTGACCAGCGGGCGCGCTTAAATAAACTTTTGTCCCAGGTTTTAACGAAACGATAAAATTATAAAGCTCGATAATTTTATCAGCATTTTCCGGCCTTGCAACTTCTTCATTTGCGAGATTAATCCAAATTCTTGTGTACCCTAAATCAAGCGAACGCTTTACTTCATCAATAGTGTTTTCGGTAAATTCAGTTACATTTATTGAAGAAGATATTTCTCTTCCCATATCGAAAATATCCTTAACTACCTTCATCTGCTGGGAATCAAACAGCCACTGAACCATATATATAATATCTTTATCAATTTTAGGCATCCCGACTGTTCTACTAAGTTTTTCTTCGTAAACTTCCTTTTTAATTCTGTTAAGCCATTTGCTATTTTTTTTCTTATAGTTTTTGAATTCGACCTGATCCTTTAGTTTTGGATATATTTCCCGCAAAACATTAAACTGCCTTTTAATAACGCTATCAATCGATACATACTGCCTCTCACTTTCAGGCGCTCTTACTTTTTCGGGATCTACCAGTCCTTTTTTGACCAAAAGAAAATTACTTAAAATAAGCATTACCGCTAAATCAAGAGTGGAATCTATTTTGGGCGTAACATTTCCTTCTAATTGTCTCAAGAAAGAGAGCAAATAATCCAGTTTGCCTACGCCTTGATCTACCGTTACACCTTTAGGCAGGTTTAAGCACTCAATCAGAAATGCTACTGAAAGATTATCATATTTTTGTTCTTTTACGTTGAATTTTGCTCTCGCTAAACCGAGCTTAGCGAGGAATTCAGAAGCTTCTTTTGCGGTAATTGTTTGCACTTTTTTGTTTCTTATTGACCTGCCAAAAGCTTTCATTGTTTTGAAAGCATCTTGATTTTGAATTTTTTCAGGAAGTTCCAAATAAGCAGCATCAAACAAAATAATCTCCTGCTCCGGCGATATTTTTTTCAGCTTGGATACGGATGAAAAATTCAAACATATTATGGGAACGTTGGTGCCGTCCTCAGCAATAGTCCATCTTAAGATCTTTGCGGTTACATAGGCGCTGATGCCGTCTTTGTCAATTCTGAACTTTGCCAGTTTTTTCCCTTTGTTTCCGAAAACAGCCAGGATAAGTTTAATATTTGATTTAGATACCGTACGCGCCAGCTCAAGGTCCTCCGTAGTTGGGCCGTCAAGATTTTTGGGATCCAGTTTGAAATTTTTAGCGGGATATATTATGGTTTGGCCTTCAATTTCGGTTGCGGTTTCTCCCAAAATATTAGCGACTATTTTAACTACCCTTGCAATCAGTTCCGGAGAAGGATTTAATGCAGTTCCTAAAGATACTCTTATTCCTTCAGCGCCATTTCCTTGAATGAAGTCTAATGGAACAGGTGCCGGAGTCGGCACTTGTGGAACCGCCGGCGCGGGAGCAACGGGCTTGGGAGCAGGGACGCCCGGCGCTTTCGGCGCTGCAACAACAGGAGCAGGTTTCGCTTCAGCAGGAGCAACAGTAGGGCTTATGCTTTCAACGTATTCTTTGTAAGCAGTTTGAATAGCTTTTCGTATTATACCTACCGTATTAAACTCTTTCTTTTCCGGATTAATCTCTTTATTATTCTTGATTTTTGTTAATTCAGCAAGCATCTTTTCTTCAAAATCAACTCCTAATTGATTTTCCCGACCTATTTTAAAATTACTAAGCGCTCTTATAACATACGTATTGAAATACCTACCAGTTAAATTCATAACAGCATCTGCTAATAACAATAGAGTATTGGGAGATAATTCCTCTGGCACAACCTGCACAGGGGCGGTTGGCACACCGGTGGCCAGGAAAGGTTGAACCCGAGAATCTTTTCTAATCCAATTTTCCAAAAGAAATTCCTGCCATTCTAAAGGACCTCCTGCATTAAAAATATTTGTAATTATATCTTCAGATTTCAACATAACTCCTCGCAGAAATTGTTCCGCAAGTTTTTTATCTTTTTCTTTAATGTTTTGCGTGACCGATACAATAACCTTTTCAGTTTTATTAATTCTATCAGTCATAAGTGTTCTCACTATCCGCTCCGGTTTATACACTTTGTCAATGATCTCGGAGACACCATTTCTGATTGCTTCCTTCAGGTTTTTGTCCCCTTTTTTAAAGATTACGGTCTCGCTTTCAAGCACTGTCTTTTTTAATTCATTCCATGCGGTTGTATATTCTGCCTGCTTTTTATTTATTTCTTCTATTAAGTTAAAGCGGTATTTTCCTGCTTTCAAGCCTGCTTGTTCTGCGATTTTAAAACAGGTTTGTGTTGTTAAGATATGAACATGAAAGTTGTGAGTTTCTGGATCTTGAACCAATTTTTTATCATCCATAATTTTTCCGCTAAACTCGCCCAGGATTTTTCTTACGTTCTTCTGGTCTTCAGGACTCATTTTTCTTTCTTTCATTGCATCGTTGACTTTGTTTTCCATATCTTCTTTGGATAAATATCCGGTTGCAATTATTCGTATCCAATCCAGCAAAAAGCCTGCGGTTTCAGCGGAAAATACGACAGTAGGTCCCGCGATTTTACTTATTTCTATTTCAATAAGTCTCTGGAGCCAGGGCCAGAACTCAGATATAGGCATATTCTGATTAGCAAAATTTAGACCGTTTAGGACCGCGTATTCGGCCAAATTTTTAAGCACGTCTACATTGTATTGGCCGTGCAATTCTATGAGCTCTTTTCTGATCAATTCGTACGCATTTGGGTTAATACTTGATAAAATAGTTTCTAGCGTTTTTCCTCCGGTAATAACAGCTGCTTTCAATCTTTCAATAAGATCCTCCGTTAAATATATTCCTAGAGCTCCAAAAACATTACTAATTGCCCGCATCACCATATTAAACCCTATTTCTCTTACTCTGGCTTGTATTGCTTCCGTAATTTCCTTATTGACGCCTATATGGTCTGCGCCCCAGCCGATAAGATCGGTTAGCATCCGGTCAACTTCAGATTCAGGCGCAATGATAAATTTTGCATAGGCTCCTTCAAGTATGAATTTATTATTTGGATTCTGCGGGTCTTTTATGGCTTCATTAAAATTAAAATTGATGCCCAACAACGTAATAGCTGCCTGCGCCTGCATCTTTCTATTCGGCGTCATATTCTCTAGCTCTCTCAATGCATTATTATATTCGGGACTGACGGGGTTACTGAATCTCCTATGAGCTTCGTCCAGGGCTTGCTTTGTTGCATTGAACGGATTGACTCCCCCCGGCAGCGTCGCGGCGGGGAGAGGAACGAGTTTTTTTATGGTTTGATCAGCAAAGAAATTATCGATACCTTGTATCAAAACACCTTTAACTTTATCAACAGATTCTCGCTCAGCAATAATATTTCTGCCCCTTTCTAAAGACTCCATAAAAGAGGATATTATATTTCTTAAATTAGTCAAATCTTCTCGATCCAAGACCTGAACCATTTTCAGTATTTTATCTAATTGGCCTAACATTACACCGAGAAGTGAAGATAGATCAGAAATTTGCTTTGCTAGGCCATTATAGGAAGCACCTTCTGTCAAATCTTCTACTTGGGTTCTTATCTTAATAGAAGCATTGAAAATATTGTTAACAGAAGTAAAAAAATCTGCAAATCTAACTGACGGTTCCGCCGGCACTGCGGGAACGGTTGGAGCAACCGGCATTTTTTTCTTTAAAAATTCTTCAAGGCCATTGACTACAGGCTGGTAATTTTCGTAAGGCGAAAGACCTTCTGCGAACAAAGGATATTCCTTATTTCCAAATATATTTATTACTTTTTCAGTTTCATTAACAAATAAATTAAACTCGTCTAAAATCTTTTGTTCAAATAATTTTGACTTGTATTCTTCTTTTAGTTTACTTAATTTATCTTCAAGCCCCCTAATAATACTTCCTATCTTAGCATCCATGTTTATTTCACTAATTTTGCCGCTTTTCAGTTTTTCAAAGTCTTCCTTAAGCAGTGACTCTATTACATTTCTGATACTTATTCTTTCTTTTTGAATTTCAGCAATCGCTTTTTTTATTTCTTCGGGAGAAAGAATAAGAGGGACAGCCGCTTTTTCACCGGAAATGACTTGATAATATTTTCTCATATTATTTATAAAGTCCTCATAATCCTTGGCTGAAGCTGTTAAGTCTTTTACGGCTTTATATTCAAGAATTGAGTCCAATATTCTTGCCATTTCTACATAAGTCCCGGGTTTTATTACCCGCTCTCTAGCTTTATTAATTTTTATATCAAACTCAAGTTTTTGCGTTGGAATAATTGACGCCCCCCGTCCAAAAGTCAAAGTTTCCATATAAATAATTAAATTCAGAAAATCTAAGGGGCTATTAATCAAATATTCGTCATAATTAATTTTTAAAAGTTTTTCTTGAAATTTGGTATTTGCTGCATCATTATTATCAATTGCCATTTGTATGTTATCTTCATCATAAGTTTTAGCGGGCTTTGTCAAAGACAATATTTTTTCAAATTCAGGTTCAAGTCCTAGTTTTCTGAGCTCTTCCGGTTTAATCAGTTTTTTTATCCATTGAACGTAAAAATCATGTGAGCTTACAGCTTTTATATTCATTTCTTGGCCAAAATTCTGCATCGGAACTTTTTGGGAAGATAATATATAATATTTACTCATTATTTCTGAAGAAACAAAAGCAACCTGCAGAGTATTAATATAATCATCTTTTTGTATTTTTTCTGCCAGATTATAAAGAATAGACTGGCTATATCTCATAATTTCCAGACTTCTATTAATAGTAAGATTGGTTAATTCGCTTGGTACCGGAATTCCCTCGATGTCACGCGTAGTATATGCTGATTGTCCAGCTGAACTAGATGCATTTAAACTTTTAATTATTTGCACAAAAACCAAGTCTGTTGTTTCCTGAATGCCTTTTTTGTCTTCTATTCTCTCGTATAAGTTTAAAAGCCAATTCAAAAGATACAACTGCAGCGGAGCGTATTGAATTTTGATAATTTTTCCTTTAATTTTGTTTAGATCTTCTACTGCGGGTTTTTTTGCTGCTTTGGAAAGTTCTTCAAATAATGCTGAAAATTTATTTATAGATTTTAACAGGTCTTTTTGTTTATCTTTAGCGGAAATCAGATCAATTCTGTCTAGATCAAGTGCATCCTGCAAACTAAATTGATTTAAAATATCTTTAGATGTGGCAACCGGCGCTGCGGGAACAGTTGGAACCTTTTTAACAAGCTGATAATATGTTCTCAGATTCTTAATAAAACTTGTATAGTTTTCGAGTAGCTCATCTGGACCTGTTTGTTGTCTATCCTTAAGTTTATAAAGAGACTCTAACACTGCAACTAGCTCTGGAGAACCGCCACTCTCCTTAAAATGTGTAAACACCTCATCAATTTTTATGGCGAAATTAAGTTTCGGTTCCATGATAATACCTTCGCCCCTTCCCCAAATCATAGCGTAAACAAAAAGAATAAAACCTATAGAACCCAGAGGATCCGTCTGCAAGGCCTTTTCGTAGTCAAGCCCCAAAAGTGGCTTATTAATTCCTTTTTCGGGATCATCGAGTTCAAGCCCAATCTCATACTGTTTATTCTCTTCTTGTAAATCTTTACCTGGTCTCGCGGCTTTTTCCAACATCCGAATCACATCTTCTGCATCTTTAGTTTTATCTCCGAACATCTTTGGATTGAATAATCTTCTTACATACTGATAATAAAAGTTAAAGTCTTCCAAAGAGGAAGCTAAAATTATCTTGACGGCTTCTTCGTTCATATTGGCTCTGACACCACTAGTTATATATGAATCAGCTGCAAGACCCGCAGAGACAATTGCCATTTGGATGTTGTTAAAATAATCGTCTTGTGCAATCTTTCTGTTTCTCAGAATCGTTCGAACAATGTTTAATATTCCCAGACTTCTCTCGACTGCTAATTTATCCCCTCCTTTTGGCACAATCCCTCTGTCAATAGAACTTGAGTTAAAAGCCAATTCGACCGGACCGGTGGCCGACTTAAGGCTATCAGATAAGCTTTGGATGGTCAGATCAAATACTTGCTGAACGTTGCTTTTGTCACTGACCCTATCGTACAAGCTGAGGACACGATCAAGGAGATATGCTCTCAATGGAGCATATCCAATTTTCTCAATATCCTTTTGAAGCTCCACTAATTTTTCTACGGTAGGTTCTTTTTCGATTTCAGCAAGTTTATTAAAAGCTAAAGAAAAAGCATTTATCGCTTTGCTTAATTCATCCGGCTCATTCGTAATAATTTCCATGTTTACCAATTCTGCCTGGCTCAAACCAAGTTGTTTTAAGAAATCATCAGCCGAAGCAGGCAGTTGAATTTCCGGAGCGACCGGCACAGCAGGCAATGTCAGCGGGATCCCTGGATGACGGATATTGTAGACCATATGCGTTAAAACGTTAGAAATCCAGGATGCCGCAGCAACCGAAACATAAATCAGCGTCTGGATCCAGATGTTAAAGGCAATCAATGCCGTTCCAAAGATACCGATGCCTATAATTCCGAAAAGGGCTATCGGAAGCAGTGCAAAAAATCTTATCGCCTGAATCCCCCACCATCGCGGATCTTTTAGTTTTTCTCTCCAGGTCGTCTTTGCGCCAGGGTGCCTATCATAGAAGTCCGGACGGAATATTGAAACACTTTCACGAGACGGGGCAAAATATATCTCACAAACTCGTTTTGCCTGCGAATATTTGTAAACACCATTTTCATAGTTTTCCGGAAGCGTCAGGTCATACCAATTAACTGGAAGATCTGAATATCCCAGCCTCCTAGCTAACCAGCTGTTAGGAAAAGCTTTATAAGTCCCAGGCAAGGTCGCAACAGAAGGCAATAGTGCTGAGACAGAAGCAAGTCTTTGTATAACTAAACTCTGATTAAGGAATTCATTGATAGCCGGTATTAAAGCATCTTGAATTTCTTTAATTGCTCCTTTCATGGAAATAATACTTCTGCCTTTATCGAGCGCATCCTTGAAATTAAATATTATATTCCTTAGTTCATTTAAATCCTCCCGATCCGTTACCTGAGGTCTTTTCAGTATAGTATTTAATCGAGTTAACATTGCTTGAAGGCCTGAAGACAATGTAACAATTTCATCTTCTAAGTTTTTGTAGGAAGCCCCCTCTGTCAAACCTTCTACTTGATTCCTTATCTGAATAGAAGCATTGAATATATTGTTAACAGAAGTTGTAAAATCTGCCACTGGTATAGGCGAAATCGTTGGGACAACTTGAACCGCCGGCACTGTTGGAACGGGCCTAGGAGCAACTGGAATTTCAGGCATATAAATTTCTTCTAATATGTTAAAAAGTTCAGAATAGTCAGGCGGTAAAGTAATCGGTTCTCCTAATTTAACAATTGTTTTTCCGGATTCTTCTATAAATTGAATGATTTTTACTATATTTGGATCCATTCTTTTGGTATTAATATTAGCTTTGAAATAGCCCACAATCGATTCAGCTGCATACTTATTAATCAATCCCGAATTCGTGGATTTAATTAATGCCCATAAATAAAGAAGTCCCGTAGCTACTTGCTTAACATTATCAAAATCAGAGTTATATGCATTTATTAGTTCTCTAATTTTATTTTTTCCCTGACTTGTTATTTCTGCTTTATCTGAAATGTAATTAGATGGATTTAAGGGAAATTGCATTAAGGATCTTTCTAATTTTTTAAAGAAATCGAAATCGGATATTTTATCTCTATATATTTTCATATTTTTTAAGTCTTCTTCTCTAAATGCTTCAGCTCGACTTATAATTCCCCCCAGTCTTCCTCCATAAGGCCAACTGTCACTAAAAGTTGTATTAAAATCTGAAGCTCCTGCAATTTCAGAAGACAATATCAATGCTCTGACATTCCTAGCATAATCACCTTCCGGAATTTCTCCCAAATTAGCTAAAATATAGCGCGCCGATAAATAAGAATAGATCATTTCCGTAGCCGCGATAGTGCGGGATTTTTCATCTTTCTTTTCTCCTAATCCTTCTATCGTTCGCACAATCTTATCTTTATCCCTAAACCATATTAGAGCTTCTGCCGTTTTAAAATATAGATCAATCCGATCTTCCCACCTATATTTTTTGAAACGCTCCAGCACTGTAGACAAAACGACTTTATAGGCACTTTCTATTCCAATTTCATTTGCGTAATCTATATTTCTAAGTATGATTTCCTTAATTTTCTCCGGATTTCTTATCCCCGCTTCTCCTAATCTATTTAATTCTGATTCAATCTTATTCTTTATCGTGTTTATAGAAGATAAATTTTTAAAATCTCCATAAAAAGATTTAAAATATGCATCTCTTGCATTATTATTTTCACGATCAGAATATACAGAAATTAAATACTTAAGAAACTTTCCCATTACATCGGATTGCAGCTTCACTTGTCTGAACGTAAAAAAGTCTGTCTCGGGAGAAGCAATATACTCGTGTGCTACAAAATGCTCAAGCAGAAGTGATTTCTTGCCATTAAAATTATCAATTAATCCCCTAAGATATAAATAAAGCACCCCAAAAATATATTTCATTATTTTTTCTGATTGAAAATCATAAGCCGATTCAATATCCATAACATTTTTATTAAACTTTTCTCTGCCATCTTTGTTCAAGCCCGCCCATTTTTTATCTCTATCTTCTAGTTTCTGGTCGAATCCATTTATTTTCTGAGGCAAATTTTCCAGAAAAGGATAGTATTGCCTATCTGCTATTTGCGAAGTGAATAATTGCAAGATTTCTATGTCTTCTTTTAGAAGCTCTGCTCCTTCTTTCATTATATTCTCGATCCTCGTGACCGCCCCGGTTTGCTGCAGGGAATCGCTATCCGCTCTATTTTTCAAACTAGTTATTCCTTGCATTCCCATAGCACTAAAATTATTCAAATCCTTAAAAAATCTTGTATATAACATTATCGCTTCTATCCTCTTTCCGTAATCATCGATATTTAAAATATTATTCTGAATAATTTTAAAAATATAATGCGCAGCGATGAATGCCTCATTAATTTTTGAGAGATCCCTTATATTATTTTCAATATCGTCTCTGGAAGCGACCCGCATATCGCTAATTTCTCGGAGATATCTGTCTTCAACCGATAAAAGAGACTTGATCGCATTAAGAGCAATATCAATATTTTCGATATTTATATTTTTTTTCGTAATTATTGACTGGATATTCTCCAAATCTTTTGTCTTAGCATTTTCCAGAATCTCCATAATTTTTTCTTCAATAGGTGCAGCAGGCGCACCGACTGCTTCCGGAATAGGCTTCGATACAATAGAAACTGCATATGAAGTTGCTATCTTTGAAAGTTCTTCAGGTAAAATCTCTGCGTTCAAGAGCCTATGGATTCTACTGATTACAGACTTCAGATATTTATCGCGCGCTTCATTAAAAGAAATTGAAAGACTTCTTGCTATTCTTTCAACCATTCGATTTGCCGGATCAAAAAAAATGTTTTTCAATTCAGCAATTTGTACTACAAATGCTGTTTTTACTCCCACCTGACCTATAAGCTCAGGATGATCATCTAACCATATTTGAAGGGCTTTCTCATTTTCCGGGTTATTAGGATCAATAAAATAATTATAAAGAATAGTATCTTCTAATTTTTGAGCAAAAAACAAAGATGCATAAATTTGGATCAATTGCATTTCTTTTACGTCCGCTCTATTATCAAGAGTTATACCAAGCCTTTTTGCCCAAGCCTGTGCAAATATTCTGGCTTTATCAGCTTTGAACTGCGGATCATTGCCTGCAAATACCTGTTTGGACCTATCTAAGGCTTCTTTAGTAGTTCTCAACCGAAGCATCACAGGCGTTGCAGGTCCATATAGCTGTGCTATACTTAGATAATCATTCAGTTGATAAAATTCAGCATTTGATTTATTAATGTATGGTTTTATCTCAGGAATCTCTTCGGATAATTCAATTAATTTATTTCGTATAGCAGTTAACTCGCTAATTTTAGCTTTTATATCTTGCGGTGAATTATATTTGTTTAAAGGATTATCCGGATTAAAATATTCCAAAATTTCTTTAAACAGATTTCTTATTCCCTCTCTTACCTCATTACTTGCTTTGGCATCTAAATAAATATTTGCAATTTGATCTTTAATCATATCGAATACATAATAATAATAATTTGAATAATAATCATATATTTCATCAGAGTATTTCTTTAAATTTTCCAGCTCGCTTGCGAACAATGATAAATATTCCCGACTGTTAACTGTTCTTATTTCTTCAACACTTAACTTATCCAGTTTCTTGGAAATTCCCTCCAACGCTTTATTTATTTCTTCCGCATTCTTACCCTGGTTCCTTAATATTTCTTTTTGTTTAGCTATATCATTTTCCAATCTGGTTTTTTCTTCTCTAATTTCGGCAATTTTTGCTTTATCCCAATATTCCGAAGTTTTCTCTAAAGTTTTTATTCGCCTTACAAGAGAATCTACGTCTCCGGTATTTTCTACATTTTGAACTTCATTATCCAAAATACCCGCGGAATAATATGCATTGCCTCGGCCATCAATATCCAAACCACCAACCGCTTTATTCGCATTGCCTTGGCTATCAATAATAATATAAATATACTTATATTTGCTCTTTAATCTTTCTACCCTGGCTTTAATTAAATCTTCTATAATCGGGCCGACATCTTTAATAGCTTTGTTAAGTTTTATAATTTCAACATAGTTTTTACTTTCTATAGCTTGTTTAACCCGGTTTTTAAACACATTTTCTAGCAATTCTAATATGAATGTTGCATTCATAAGCTGATACTCATACATCCACCAAGCATTCCCCGAGTGGTTTCTATTTTCACTGTCATTCCCAATTTCTAGATAATAATCTGACGCCAGACCGCTGCCAAGCAGAAGTTTTATTTCACTTAAAGCCTTATCAAAATTTACTGCTAGGTTTTCGCCGGCTAAAGCAGAATTCATTACATCTACTATGGCTTGTACCGTAGGCGGATAAAGTAAACTGTGTTTCTCGCTAACCTTTAGAATTTTATCAAAACGATTTTTAATGCCTTGTTTTTTGTCTTCTTCAGTAGGTCTATACGCCTCGGTCAGTATTCTATACATTATTGCCAAAGGACGTATTGTTTGAGAAGTTATTGAAATATTAATAAGATCATCTATAAAAGTGTTCTTTAACTCAGTGGATATTTGCGCCAAATCAGATACATTTTGCTCAAAATAATCTAGAATATTTTCCATTTTCCCGTAAAGTTCTTGCATCTTCTTATTCTTCTCAGCCAAATCTTTTTGCAATATTAGTTTATTTAGTTTAGTAATTCCTTTTTTATTGAGCTCCAATTGGATATTATCTATCTCGGTTTTAGTTTTTTGAATTTCATCGACGATTTTTAGTTTGTCAATTAAGGGTTTCTGGATATTTCTTTCTAATTCTTCTAATTCTTTATCCATTTTTTCAATTTGTTCCGGAGCAAGTCCTGCTTTTTTAGCTTCTGCAATTTTTGCTTTTATTTTTTCCAAATCGTTTCTTGAATTCCTTAAATTCTGGAAAACATAACCAACTTCCGACGATCTAAGGATAAAAGGCTTTCCAGCAGTCCCGTATACTAGAGTATTAAAAAAATCCCGGACATTGTAAGTCCTATGGATAATCCAGTTTGCAAAAAAGCCTCCTAAAAATCCCAATGCTGTTATGCTGGTTCCCACTATGCCTGCTAAATATATGCTTAAGTAAGCTAACGCAAACACCCATCCAAGAAATGAGGTTCCCAAAAATGTCATCCAAAATGCCCAAAAGAAGGTATAAATAATACGCCGTTGTGCCGGCCCGCCCCATTTTTCGCCATACAACTTAATATGATCCTCATAAAATTTATTCGGATTAAGAATGGATTGCAAGAATTCTTTTCTTGCCGCAAGTGTCCTTGCTTTATAAATCCATTGTTTTCCCGGAGATTCCTCTGTCCAGTATGCCGGATTCTCCCACCAATGACCGCCTTCTTTACCGGACAATCCGTTTTCATCGCGCAATGTTAAACCTTTGGCATCTGCTTGCTTATATACATCATCATAAGCACCTTGTAAAGTTGCCGACAGACCTTCTAAGGGAACTAGCAATGACGTAGTTTCAAAATTCCCGGCTATATCTTTAATGCTTGTCAATGCTGCCTTAGTTTGCTCGTCAACCTTTAAATCTTGCCCCTTTTTAGATTCAAGAATACTTCTCAGCCTAATTAAAGAATCCAGCATGTTGAAATACTGGCCATATAAGGCATATATTTCGTCTGGAACTTTAGTATTTGCATTTTTAAAAGCTGAGTTCATATTATTAAGGCTTTCTTTAATAGCTTCAATACTTTTAGTCTCAAACTCTATACTCGGGTAAGAATTTTTTTTGCTATCTGGCAGCCATTTAACAATCGATTCATATATATTTTTTGCAGCAAGTCGTAGGTTTTCTTCCAAGATAAAATAAATTCCTGTTCTTGTTTCATCTGTAGTGTTTTTGTCTAGCAATATTTCTGCAATTACAGGCTTCATTTCAGAAACAATTGAAGAATAGTATTTTGAATTATAGACATAAAGGTTTGCGCGATAGGAATTAATTTTTTCTAACTCGCCAACAAACATTCTCAAATATTCTCTGCTTATCTTAATACGCCTCTCTTCTGTTTCCAAGGCATCTTGCGCTATCCATTCTTCAGTTTTTTCCAATTCTTCTTGTACCTTCGGTACCTTGGCATCTTCCAAGTTTTTCTTATTTTTTTCTACGATAGGTTTAAGCCTTCCCTTTTCTTTTTGAATTTCGTTTAATCTTTCAGCAATTGCGTCAGCTCCGTCTTTTTCCATTTTTTGTATCTTTCTTAATAATCTCTGAATAGTTTCAAATTCATTCTGTTTTTTCTCTAAAGCCCGAAGAACCTGATTAATTTCAGGCATTAATATTTTGCCGACACTTTCTATTTTTCCTTTGGCATTGGCCGATAAAATATAATCCTTATTCGCTAATCGCTGGATTCTGTTTATTATCATCCCGAACAAAATAGGCTCAAGTTCTCTTACGGCTTCATTTAAACTCATCAGTGTTGAATAATCTTTTGCGTTAAGCGCGTTTTCAGCAAACTTAGATATTCCTCCCTTCAGTATATTAAGCATACGCTCCGCAGATATAAGATTTGATTCTTTTATGTTCCAAAAATAGCCCGGTATTTCTTCAGCATCGCGGTCATTAGAAACTTTCACTAAATAACCTGCGGGAAGGGACCCGGAATACAGATTTAAAATTTGACGGGATGCCTCAACAAAATCCATAAAAGGAATAGTCATCCCTTCAGGATTATATGCATTGTCTAAGAAACTCAGCACGGCTTCAATGGAAGATCCAATAAATAAAGAGAAACTAGGAAAAACGCTTTCAAATTTTTGAATATAAGTTGTAATGCCATTTTTAATATCTTCTTCTGTCGGAGTATACTTTTCTCTTAATATCGCATCTATTAAAGAAATTGCTTTAACATCGAAAGATTGCGTTGCATATAACAAAAGAATATCAATGAACTCCTTATTAGTTTTTAAGCTGATTTCAGCTATATCCGCCTTATTTTTTTCAATAAAAGCGAATAAATCATCTTTTTGTTTGTTCATTTTCGTTAATTTTTCGTTTTCGGGAACAAGTCTTTTCGGAAGGGCAATTTGCTCATCCCTGATAGCTTCACTAAGTTGTTTTTGAAGGTCAATATTTTTATCTTTGATTGCTTTGTCAATTTGTTTTTGAAGGGCGGCTATTTTATCTACGCTTTCCACTTTTAGCCCTATAATACGCTGTTTTTGCATATTGATTTGATTTAGAATATCCGCTTTTTCTTTTAAACTTTCGGGCTGAATTGTAAGAGGTCTTCCTTCAATGCCTCTTTTCGCAAAATCGTAAACATTGTACCCGCGGTGAATTATCCAGTTTAAAAACCATCCTGTCAGAAATCCTAAGACATTTGTCCCTATTCCAACCATTCCTGCAACAATTGCACTTAAGTTTATTGCCAGTGCAGGAACTATCACAAACCAACCAAAAATAATGCTTACAATAAGCGCTCCCCAAAATGCAAGCCACATAACGGCAATAACTACTCCCTGTCTTCTTGTAATATTTTCATGGGCTTTATAAAATCTCACGGGATGAGTAACAGATTCTCGCACTTCAATTCTTGCAGCAAGCATTCTTGCCTCTCTAATTAAGTTCTTGTTTTCAATTTTTGTCCACCAATTTTCTCTATCTCCTATAACCTTTTTTCCCTGCGCCATAGCCCTATCGTAAACTATATCGTAAGTACTTTTTAAAGTCAGTGCACGTGCTGCGGAGAAAAATATTTCAAGTTTTAAAGATAATGGCTCAAATTCTGGTTTGATTAAAGAAGGTTCATAGTTAGGCGCATATTTTGTAAAAATTCCGGAAGCACGCTCAATAGAGTCCAGCAACCCTGTAATTTCATTATTTAATTCAATTATATCCCTTAAAATACTATCGTCAATTCCGGGCAAGGCCTTAATGTTTTGCAAGTCATCTAATTTATTTTTAACAGTTTCTCTGAGTCCTTGGATTCTTTCTGAAGTAATTTTTTCTGCAGGGATCTCGCCGGCTAACCATTCCTTTAAGTCTTCGTGAAATATTTTGGGTTCACCCTGGTAAATAAAGTTACGTATTTCTTGAATACCTGCAGTTATAGAAGCGACAGTGGCAGGAGTAATTACTGGTGCAACCGGAACAGAAGGAATTTCCGCTTTCGGATAAAATATTGTTTGTAAAGTTTCATAAAGGATTGAGTAATTAATTTGGCCTCTATTCGCATTTCTTATAAAATCAATGACTTTAGCCACTCTGGAATCTATCGGTTTAGCTTCCTTGTTTTCTACAAAATATCGGATTATCTCGCCGGCATCATATCTGAACATAAATTCATAATCGTTTGTCTTATGCATAGCCCAGAAATAAAGAAGACCTAAGACATTCTTTTTAACGTCATTTATATCAGCAGACTCAACATTAAACAATTTTAAAAGTTCGGCTTGCCCTTTCGCAGTCAAAGCTTTTGTTTCAGGATTAAGGTTTTTTAAAACAATTTCATTTATTGATCTTGAAAATTTAGCAAATTCAGGAAATTCTGATATTGCAAACATCTTTTCCATAGTTATTTCAAAATCATTTGCATAAATATTATTAAATTCTTTTAATATATTTTGCACCCTTTCAACATCTTTCTTACTGTATTCTATTGAAGAATTATTAACATATTTTTCCGGTCTACTCCAATCTTTACTATTACGAAGTGTTTTAATAAAATCAGATTGACCGGCAAGTTCTGAAGCTAGAAGCATCGCCCTGATATTTCTTACGCGGTCTTTCTTAGGATTATTCACATCTTCGATAGGAAATTCCGGAACTACTCCGCTGATACCATAGATAATCTCGCTAGCACCCAAATAGGAATCAATGGCTCTTGTAACGGTATCTAGAAGATCATTTACATTGTCCGCTTTCACTCTTCCTTCAGAGATGCGTAATATACGGTGCTCCCGATGCACATCCAAGAAAGCTTCTGCCGTTTTTGCAAGAAAATCAAAACGCTCAGGCAAACCAAAGGCATTTTCGACATAAATCATAAATTCATTCATAACGAGGCCACTGGGGTTTTCTATTCTATTTATTCTTGCAAAGTTCATCCAATCCAGAAGAATTTCTCTAATTTTTACAAAATCAGTTATTTTTGTAATTTTATTATCTTGGAAAGCCTTTTTTATTTCTTTTCTTATTATATCCATTGTTACTTTGTTTAATTGTGAAATCGGCAACCCTTTCGCAAGTTCAGCAGGGGCAAGGCTTTCAGCAAAACTTCTAAGTCTAGGCAATAGCAAATCTTTCATATCCTTCTTGCTTTGTCCGCTTGCAAGTATGTTTAAAGCTCGATCAGAAAAATCACTCTCAATTAGTGTAGAAATTATTGTTTTTATATTTGCTAAGTTTTCCATTTCATTAAACTTGGGCTCAATTTTATTGAGAACATCCAAATTCGCAATAAGCCCTCTTTTAGCCAGATTTATTTCATTTATTATTTCATCTGAAGGCTGGCCAGGATCCCAAGCATTTATTTTTGTATAAATAGCATTGATAGCCTGATAAACTTTTGGCCCGATATTTTGGTTAATATAATTGCTGGCTTCTTCAACTGATTTAAAGGACGGAATAACAAGCGCTTGAAGTACTTCGCCTTTTTCAAAATTACTGAGAATTTCCAGTTTTTGTTGGATAACTTCTTTTACCTCTTTTTTAACTTCTTTGTTTCTTTCAATAAGAAAGGATTCCACTCTCTTAAGATTTTCTCCTGCAAACCTAACCAACGTTACTCGTTGTTCTGTGCCCATTGTTACTTTTCCAGTGAAAGGCTGCATAATATTTGAGATAGTTATTTCGGTGTATGCTGTTCTAGCTTTCTCAAAATATTCATTGGCCTTTGTAATAATATCCATCCTTTGATTAATAGTATCACCATACCTCAAAACTTTGATAGCATCCTGTGGATTAATAAACTTAAGGTTCTTTAAAGCTCTTATTTGTAATTCAATTAAATTCTGGTCATAAGTTGTTGGTTGCCACAATTCATTTAATATTTTTATTGCTGCGTAAGAATAAAAAGCAGCTTTAAAATAATTATAACCTTTTGCTGCTTCTTCTGCTTTGGCAACTAATTCTTTTGGATTTGTACGATATTTAGATATAAGCTCACCTAAAGCGACATCAATTTCCTCAGCCTTAAAAGTCCATTTAGTTTCACCCAGTCGGACCCAGAAATTGACGCCACCAGTTCTTTCTATAAACAGTTCATGAATTTTTTGATACTCTAGCATGTTTTGACGCAATGTTTTAAGGGGAGAACTTCTTTTCTCAGGTTCAACTTTGTCAAACACTGTTAACAATATTTTAAGAAATTCACTTGCATCTGCACCAAAATCATTATTTTTATCTTGACAGAGTTTGAATGAGAAATTCATCATCTCTTCAATTATATCCTTAGGCAATTCCCCGGTCTCTTTTTGTAATTTAGAAATTTCCCCCAGTTTCACAATCCAATATGATATTTCTTTACTAACAATTTCTTCTTGGTACTGTTTCCTCAGTTCCCCAGTGAGTGATTTTTTCTTTGCGATCTCCTTCAATGTTCCTATTTCAGCCATAACTTGCCTCATTCGGATGGCTTCCGGAATCGCAGTAGAAAGAAATGTTCCGGGATTGGCAATTGCCAAACCATGCGCTACGCTTAGGGCAAAATTTTCGGCTTCAGCAGCCGGTAGCTTAGAAGTTACTACGGCAATGGCTTCTTCCAATGCTTTTGCCACACCTTCGGGTTGGGTAATTACACTGAATATCTCATTAATTTTTAAAGTGACCTGCTTCTTAATTTCAACCTCAACAGACGGAATAGCCTTGGCAACAGCTCCGGCAAAATCTATAAATTCATTTTTCTCTCTTAGCTTTGCAATGCCATTAGCAATGACTACTTTGCCACCGTCGCTCGCTGTATTGTATGCTTCAACTATACTACTGATGATGTTGGTTCTGTCTTCGAGCGTTAAGGTTTTAAATTGTTCAGCAACGTTCTCAAAAAGTGCATCACGCACTACTTCGTTATTATTTAAGCGGGCCTTTATGCGTTCTAAATAATAGGCTGCAAGAATTTTGGACGAAACATATTCATAAAGCTTGCTTGCAGTATTAAGCTCAACTGAATCACTATCTACCGATAATTTTACAGGAGCAAAATCTTCGATATCCGGATTACCACTTATAGAATCTAATACTAGACGAGCCAACAAAATTTTTTCAACAAAAACAAGATGTTCACTTGGGACATTTTTTAGCTTTGCCACATAAGCTTCAATAGGCACATTTGCGACATTACCTTTATCACCTTCAAGACTCATTATATTTGCTATTATTAAATTCGTTGTAGCATCAGCAACCTTTTCAATTACTTCCTTACTATCTAATCTATAAACTTTTACACCTTTTTCTATTAGACCATCAATCCTAGCTTTAATGTCTTGTTCTGTTAGGCTACCAGCCTCCTGTTTCATCTTCTTTTCAATATCTCTGAAAGCTTTCATCATTACAGTCTTAATTTCTTTGGTAAAAACTGAAACTCTGGTAGGCTTCGGGATGCTAGTTATTAATTTCTTGAAGCTAGTATCAAGATCGGCTTTAACTGCACCTCCATCGGCATCGGTTACAGCATCTAGCTGTATTATTATTTCATTTCCCAGATTGACCAATTTAGTAATATTTTTTCTTGCGATAGGAGCTCCAATACTTTTCATAGCGTTATCGAGTTGATCAATTAATTCTTGAACCTTATATAATTTAATAGCGGCATCTATTTTGCTTGCCAGCCTAGACTCGTCTCCGAATTGGCGGACAACCTCAAAAAAATACTCTTTGATTTTTCTATTTTTTTGTTCATCGGAAGCATTATCAGCGAAATTTATGTTCAAAGACTCTTTAGGTTTTTTTCCCGCCGTCATTTCTACGGTTTTTAGAATAAAGGGAAATATGTTGTACACTATTTCCTTTAATTCAGTATCCGCATTTATTCGGCCAGATATTATTTTTAATAAATTGGAACGATTAGACTGCCACATAAAATATCTAATAAATTCCCGTTTTTCTTCTTCTTTTAATTGATTTGTTTTTGTTTGATAATACAAATTCAAATCACTCATAGCGAGTGCTCTTGCATCCATTTCTTCATTATCAAATAGACGAGTAATTGAAATTATATTATTAAAAGCTAGCCTTATGGATTCAATAATGGGATTTGAATTCAAACTATGTGAATAATATGCTTCAAGAATAGCTGATCTGATTCTTGCAGAAATTCCTTCCGGATCTTTAAGTTCCATTTCAGTTTTACGGGCTAAGATGTCTCCTCCTCCTCTTTCAACTTTCATTGGAATTTTGAGATCCTTAATTAAATCTATTAAGCTCGCCTCAAATCCTCCTTGCTGTTCTACATTTTGAATTGCAGCTGAGAAGGAAAATAATTCTCTCATAACGGATTCTGTCGCGGTATCAAAGGCTTTAATATCAGTGCTTTTTATATTTATCAATTTATCTCTTATGATATTAATTATATTTATTGTATCGGCTTCGTTGTCCAAATTTATTCGTTTCAAAATCTGGGCAATTAACCTACTGTCTCCTGTTTGGTTAAATCTCATTTTAAAATCATCAAAAGGTAACCTTTGTAAAAGTATATTTTTAAACTGAGGCTGGACAATATTTAAATTTCCAAGTGCTTCCATAATCTCATCAATTGATAAACCTGCTTTTCCAGCTTCCGTAAGCGCCGACACAATATATCTTTCGCTAACATTTTTATCCTTTATTTCTTGCATTATTTCAAAAGTACTTAAAATTCTTATTAGAGTCTTCCCGGACGGTTCCCTTGTGTTTAAACTGGCGATTCGAAGAACCTCTCTAGCCGATAAGCCTGCTAAACGAGCTATTTCTAATGCTCTTTGCATAGTTTCCACTACAACAGCCTTTTCCGTTATGCCTCTAAAAATTTCAGCAAGATTTCCAGTAAGTGCGGCAGCCAGTCTTTGTTTCGCAGCGCTATCACGGGCAATAACGGAAATTTTCCGGCTGATACGATCCTGGAACCTTTGAACAAAAGCAAGATTTGGTATCGCGGCAAGATTTTCCGCAAGCTCTTCAACACTGGCGCTTGTTTCTATTATCCTTATCGTTTTGCGCGCCTGGAGTTCTCTAGTAATAACCTCCGGCAAAATTCTTGTTCCTTTCAAACTTGCAACAATATTTAAGACAAGGTCCTCGCCTGCATTCTCGCCTAAAGATCTAATGCCGGCATTGAAAACACTTTGTAATATCTTCAACAAAAAGGCATATAAGGCATCATTATCTCTGATGTACCTTGCATTATTTAGAACGAGTTTTATCATTGGAGTGACTTCGGCTTTTACTTTAACTACATCCCGTGCGGTTATTATTATATCTTCTCTAAAATTATTCATAAGAATTTTTTGGTTGTAATCAGGGGTGATCATGTGTGCTGTATAATAATCATCCTCTAACGGCATTCCTTCAATGTCAGCAACAATTCTATTTATCTCATTAGGAGCGTTAGCAATTTGCATCTTTCCTGCAAATTCTATAGCTTTATTAATCACATTTTCAGCAGTAGCTAAAGCCACTACTTCATTTCCGGATGCGTAATCTATATTAGCATCAAAATAATCTTTGAGAAAATCTTTTAGACATTTTTTAAAAAGGATATCCTTGTCAATTTTTGTAATTTCATTATTATTGATCAGAGCCTCTATAACTCCCCCGAACAGCAATTCAGCTTTTCTTTGCAAATCCAGATCTGTAATACTGGCTAAATAATCATCTAAGAATTCAAGATAATGCGTTAATACGGTTTTTTCTTTTTCAATTCTGGCAATTACAGAAAAAATAGAAAAAACTATTTCAATATTTTCAGGTATAATATTATTGATAAGCTTTAACATTAAAATTTCCCGATTGCTACTATTTGCCCGACCAATATATTCACCTAACCGTTTTTCAAATCTCTTTACAACAACCGGATCGCGAAGATTGACAAGACCTTGAGCGATACTTTCGATATCCCCCCCAAAATCCCTATAGTTTAATTCTAAATTCCTCATTTCTGTTCTTGCATTAATCTCTTTTAGCATTGCATCGGCAACTAGAGCTGTTTCCGGATTTGCCCTCATTACCTGGAATAAAGATTTTGCTTCTTCAATTACGAAATTTTCGCCGCCAATGCCCTCGGCTTCTCTAATAGCATCTTCAAATACCTGATATATTTGGCTGGGATCACTTACCGCGATCAAAATAGTATCAATGCGAAATTTTGGTTCAGCAAGATTAATGATCTTCATGATACGCTCACTGAATCTCCTTACGGCGGCAGGATCTTGCAGTTTGATAAGGTCGTCAATAAAAGTACTAAAATTCGCCGAAGCATTAGGATAGTCCTTTTCTAAAGTCCTTATTTTTCTTCTAATGTTAATTTCTTTAGCGATAGCTTCGGCAACGGCAACTTTTTCCGGATCAGTCCTCATTAACGGCAATAAAGAATTTGCTTGTTCGATAACAAAACTTTCCGCATCAGTGATTTTTGATTTATCAATAATTTTTTGAAATATATTTGGAATATCCGGAATCTTTTTCAGATCAGTTATTTTTAAAAAAATGCTATCTACTATTTGCTTTTCTTTAATAAGATATTTGATTATGGATATTACCCTTTTAAGATTCCGCTTATACTCCTTATTGCCCGGCAACACTCTGAAACCTTCCATTTTTTCAAGCAGTTTTTCCAGAAGATTGGGTTTAACTTTAATTATTCTTTCAAACTCTGCAACAGCAATTACATTATTTCCGTAAACAATATTACTGATTTGATCTGAAAGTTTTTCATAAACATCGCCCCAATCTTTTTTTAGCACGTCATTCAAAACCAGTTTTTCCCTTTCAACAACGCCAGCTTCAATTTTCACGCTTTGAGTATTTTCGGAAACTTCTTTTCTCCAACTAAAAATTTCTCTCCAAGAAATAATAAATTCTTCTAGCCAGCGCCCTATTCTTGAACCCTTAACAATCTTGCCGAAATTGGTATATTCAAAATCTATATGATCTATTTCGTGTGCAATATATCTTGCAAGCAATTTCCCGCTTGAATTTACTATTTTTAAAAGAAGAATTGGATTTACAATAATTATTATTTTACCGTCCTCAGTTATTCCCCCCGCTTTAAGAACAGTACCTCTAGGAAGAGTATCGCCATAAGTAAAAATTACTCTTCCGGAATATTTGGTGCTGCAATAATTATCAAATAAGTCTTGGGCATCAGTTAACGCTTCATTTTGTGCCATATCCCAAGCAGCTTTTTTTACAGCTCCTGATTCTCCTTGTAATTTATTTTCAATATCTTTTCTTTCCTTTTCTTCTTTTTTTTGCGCAATTGCTTGTTTTAAAAACTGCTTGCCGAAATGGTATATACCTATGGTACCGACAACAATCAACGGAATTAAGAAGAATAACCCCAGGATCAATGCTGCTATATAGGCAGCACTGATCACGATAGAATAAATAGATACCCCAGTGATAACACCGCTCAAGAAAGTCATTGAAAATCTGTTTAGTAAAGACATTTTCATTCCGGTCCCCGGCTGCGCTGTGGGCTTTTCTTCAGCTATCGCTTCAACTTTATCTCCTTTTTCATCTATTCTAGTTTCAAATATTACCTGATTGTCAGTTCCCTGAAATATATATAACTGATTCGCTTGATCGTACTTCTTGATAGTAATTTCATATTTTTCATTTTCTTTCATACCCTTTAATATTGTGTTAATTTGATTTATTATAGAATTCGGAAGTATGCCCTGTTGCTTAAATAAAAAAATGATTCTACCAGAAATGAGTTCTATTTTAGCCTTCGGATCAAGCAGGAGAGAAGGTGGCTCGAGCGCAAAAGCTGAGAAAAGCGTCTTTTCTTGTTCTTTAGCAAGTTTTTCGTATAACTGCGCGGCAAACCTTGTATCCTGAGTAACGCTAGGCGTTATAACCATATAAGAAATGTTTCTTTTTTCAAGCAGTTTTGTAATACCTTCCGTATGGAAACCTCCGGTTACCACTACTTTGACTTCCGGATTATTTTCCATGGATTGGAGCGTGTTTTGAACCGCGCTTTCAAACGGCAAGGAAGTAATATCTTCATTCGGCATATTAACAACATTACCTAATATGTTTTTGAGGAAGGTTTCGTTCCTTTGGACATTTGCCTTATAATAATCTCCAGCCAGGCTGACGTAATTATCAATTAAAGAAAGCCTTTCGTTATCCATATATTCTGTCCAGATAATCTGAAACCGTTCCAAGTTCTGGACAAAATAGTCGTAATCTTCAGCAGATATTTTATTCCCTAAAAAGTCTTCAAAGTATCTGAAAAAATCAACCCCAAAAGCTATATCGTTTTCGCTTTGGTTGTCCACAATCCTCATTTGAATAGCACCCACAAGCCTTTTTTCTTCCTTGACTAATTTTAACGGATTTACAGTTTGCGCGGTTTCAAGATAGTCAAAAAACTTTTTAAGGTCAGGGAAATTTGATGAAAGGTCCAAATTATATTCTTTTGACATTTTAAGCATATAGATATAAAGATTATCCATCTGGGAAAAATTTTCTGTTTTTTCCACAATATATTTGTAAGCGCCGTAAGGAAGTTTTTCTTTAAGGATGTTTACGAACTTTTGAAGCTGAAACGCTACCATTTTGTAGTCAATTCTCTTTTCAAGTTTTGCAAGCTTGAGGTAACCGTATACATTAGGAAATCCTCTCATATCCATACCGAAACGGTCGGCATACTTATTGAGTAAGAGATAGTACTTCCTTGCAGTTATTTTTCCCGCTAAATAACGTTTTGTGATTCTTTCTAACTTTTTTTGCCTTTCGTTATAGTATTCGTCCTTAATCCTGTCTATAAAATATTGGAGTTCCGTTAAATTTTCCTGAATATCTTTCTGGCTCTCAATTATGGTATAGAGCCTTTTGAAATTTGTTTTATACAAATTCTCATCTTCAATGCCTAGGATAAGATCGGGCCTCCCCGAAGTGACTGAATAATATTCGGTACCGGTAAGCTTGCCTTCTTCCGTAAGTTTATCAAGAACTCTGTTTCTTATTTTCTTATCCTTAATGGATGCAAGCCAGGAAGTATCTACTTTGCCGAAGGCTCCTTCAAGATAAACGTTTTGAAGATTGTATTTTTCGTCAAGAAGCTGGAGAATTTTACTGATGTTTCTCTGTACTTCCGCATGGCAGTGCAGGTCCTGAATATTTATTACAACCTGTTTTGAACCGAAGTATTTTGCCTGGGTAATTTTTCCGGTTGAATAAGGAACCTCAAAATTTTGGAAAATCTTGGCAAACTGGCTTGTTTCGCGGCTTGTTTCTAAAACTGCTGAAATTCCCTGCCCCAGCCCGGAAGTAAGAATTAGGCAAACGGCTACCAATACAGCAATAGTTTTTGTTAGATTAATAGACATTAAACAGCCAAAAATTTGCATGGCTGATTCAATAAGACATATATTAAATTTCTCTTTGAACAAATTAATTGTTTTCATGATACCCTCTTTGTCGCGCCTGAAACTAGTTCAGGCTTACTTCGTTGTTCCGTCTCCGATTGAATTTGCTTTGACGGAACGCTCCACAAGGGCAAACCTAAGGTTTTCCCGTTAAATCGTCGCTCTCCCGCTGCTTCGCTTTGCGAACCAAAGCGTGCGGGGTCGCTGAACCCTTTCCTAATAGGTATTTTTATACTGGTCACGCCTGAAACGTATTCACGAGTATATGTGTTAATAAGAATATAATCGGAATTATCTGGAAAATATAGAAAGTCTTTATATGCAAAAAACATAGGGACACAATACTTAATTCCTGAAAAGCCTAACTGCTTGTTATAAAAACCGGCCGGAATTAAGTATTGTGTCCCTGAATTAACAGGGAAATAAAAAACCCGGCTTGACCTATCAAGCCGGGTTCCCCCTAAAACTCTATTTAAAATTGAAGCATAGGCATCGTTAACATTGCTCCTTGGCAGTAAGAAAAAACAAATCATAAAAAGACCCAAGAAAGCTACTGGACTAATTGGAGGATCTGAACAATTTTGTTTTAAGGACGCAAAAAGTGAGGCAAATGTAACAGGGTATGAAGCTTGTGTGAAATTCCAAATTCTTTGGCCATTATATTTTCCTGTTATTTGATTTACTCCGATATTTGCTAATGACATATTTGAATAGGGACTGGTTTTTCTATCGCTTTTCTGCGCAGAATTAACCGTCCTATCTTGAAACATTGAACCAAGAATTTTTATTGGTATTACAGAAAAGCTGAAATATTCAAACATAACTGATTGGAACTTTATAACTTTTTGAAACTGGCCATAATCAAAAGCAGTAACGAAAAATCCGGGTATGGAAGAGTTTAATATTAGGCACAATAGTATGCCAACCGCTAAAAAGGATTTATTGAGCGGATATAAAAAAAACCTATTTATAATGGTAGGTAACACGGACTTTGTACCCATATTCCCTCCAATATATTAATAGTGTAAAAACCTTGAATCGTCAAGGCTTTTTTGAATTGTTCACATTAACCAATGCCCTGGCTTTTGGGACATAGTTAACTTAAGCAAAAATGGATTGATTTTGTATTGGTTTTTGGTAAAGAATGAGATTTTTTAAGGCAGGATTAGGCAGAATTCTTGTTGGAATTTCAATGTGATTTTAGTTTTCAGGTGTCATTGCGAGCGACTGAAAGGAGCGTGGCAATCTGACCCGTAAAGTCATCCTGAATTTACTTGCCCCGCTGACTTGGTTTCAAAGAAACCATGCGGGGGTTCAGGATCTAGTCTTTTATAAAATAGACCCTGAAACAAGTTCAGGGTGACCCGAAAACATAGGGACACAAAACTTAATTCTTGAAAACTTAAACTGCTCTTTTAAAAGCAACAAACTGGAATTAAGTATTGTGTCCCCGAATTATGGATTAGGCTGCGCCAAGCAGATTTTTTACAGCATTGATACTTATATCAGGTTTGAAATCCTTCGGCAGAGTGATCTTCCTTTCAGCAAACTTATCAAACATAACTATCAGCTCGTTTACAGCCCAACCTAGTACATTTGGCATTTCATCTTCAGTTGAAGTCAATTCAGGTATTGTCCCGGTTTGTGCAATAACTCCAAATATAGGATTTAGTATTTCCATCAGCCTGTTATCCATTAACAAATTATCTATATCCTTCGTAAGTTTTATTTCTTTCGGATATTTTTTCTTTAGTTCTCTTATATTCAATAAAGCTTTTACAAAAAGAATTATTGAAAATGAATACATTTGATGTATCGTTTGATATTTCGTCTGCAAGAGTTCGCTGTATTTATTGCCTAAATCCCGCGGCGTTTTAGCAGACAATATTTTCAATAGTTCCTTATTTTGTTCAGCATTGCTAACAAGATCGGGAATTTCATATTCCATATTTTCTTCTATCTTAAAGATACTTCTCAGCGTTAGAAAATTAATCAATGTCCTTCTATCGGACTCATTAGCAAGATTCATTTTTTCTATTTCTTCCATATAATGATTTTCAATTATTTTTTCAATAATTCCACGCAAAAAGCCAAACATTTCTATGACATAACCGATTTTTTCTTCAGTAGAAGCAGTTTTTCTTAAAGCCATTTTCTCAAAAGTTTCAATCTTTAGCCAACCAGAAGGCCAATTTTTCTTATTCAATATTTCTGAACTTTTTAATGTCTCGTAAACTAAATTAAAAATATATCTTTGGTCATCGACATTCTTTTCGAATATTTTACTTACCCCGTTATTGCTGCAAAAATCAAAATAGGCTGCCATAAGGCCCAAAATGCCTGACTTAACAACCTGGTTTTTATTAAAAAGCTCTATTTCTCTTTCAGATACCCTTTTCTGATCAAAAAATTCCCCCCACTCTTTATCCGGGGTTGAAGGAATTTTTTCGTAATTTAAACCAGTTTTATATCCCATTTTTGCCAGTAACTCGGGAGATTTTGGACGTAGTCCTATTAATGGAGTGATTTTATCAAATAAATTTTCAGCGATCATAGGCCTGTTATTTATGTCAGGCGGTAATCGATAATTGGGATCATTAATCTCAAATTCGGGATCTCCCGCTGCTGTACCTGCTGCTATCGCGATATCACATTCTTTCAAATTTGAATATTTTAGCCTTTTGATTATCTTTTCCCACAAATCCAGATCTGCAAAGCTTGCATTTATTTCAAGCAGCATACTTTCTTCTAAAATTTCAGTTTCTTTTATTTCACTAATCTTTCTGGATAAAATAAAATCCGGATATTGTCTAATATTTCTTTTCAGTTCATCCAAATATTCTGGAGAAGTACTTATATAAACTATTGCTGAAGGATTTACCATCTTTATAGTATAACTTAGCCTTCCCAAATTATCACTATTAAGCATTTTTTTGAATTCATCAATTGTTGTGCTTTTATCTTTTTCTATTATTAGCTTTACGCCGTCAAATCCCATACTTAATATATATTTCATGGCTTTAATAGAATATTCGTTTGAAATGCGCATTTCAAAAAGAAGCTTGCCTCCAAGTGAATGAATATTCTTAATTGATTCTTTCATTTGGAGAGCAAATAACCACTGAAGCATGCAAGATAAACTATAGTTTTTCTGAGAATATAAAAATCCTTTAGGCTCGGACGGATATGTTTTTAGGTAAACATATTCATCTAGCCATGTCGCCTGGCCATATTCCCCAGGATAACCGATTTCTCTCATAAATTTTAAGAATTGGTCCAGATAATTCTTTAGTTTATTTTTATTAATAACTCTTTCAAATATTTTCTTAGCTAGTTCAATATCACGGCCTTTATTTTCGTTAAATCTATCCGTATACAATCCAAGATTCATTCCACATGCTGATAATTCACTCAGAACCTTTTCCGAAATAAACTGTTCTGTTTTAGTCTCAAATTCTACTTTTCCAGACACAATTTGTTTTGCTATTTCATATTCCTTATTTTTTTTGTTATTAAAGTCTTCCATGAATTCTTCAAAGCTCTTATAGTTTATTAGATTATAGAAAAATCTTTCTAGTTCAGTTTCATACATTGGGTCATACTCTTTTAGTATTTTTTGAAATTCTTTATAATTTACCAATTCCGCATGAATTTTCATTGCCACATAAGTTTCCCGCATAATAATTTTTGATTTATTTATTTTATTATTACGTCTTTCCTCATCAGAAATTAATAGGCTATTTAAATCTATGCCTTTTATCCCTAATCTTTCAATAATATCCGCCCAATTGATTAGAGAAGGATCGCCCGAATATCCGTTTATACTAACTTCATCATTAAAACCCCTTATAATTACTGTTCCGTTTTTGACATAAACAGGCAAATCAAGATTTTTCCCTGACCCGAAATCTATTGAACCGGATTGCCTTAAGGAGTGCGGGTCAACCACACGAATTTTGTTATCAGAAGAAATATAGATTTTCTTTTTACTATCCAGCCCAGGGATATAAATGTCAGTTTCATACCATTTAAGCTCTTCCTCAAATTTATTATTGAAGTCTGGTTTAACCTTAATTATATTCTCGAATTGGTTATTATATATGGTCTTATTTCCAAAAGATATATCTGAAGCTATTATGCCTAGTTTATTAAGATCTATTCCTCTGTCTAGACTTAAAATATCTAAAAGATATTTTTTTTCATTGATTTTACCAGCAAAAAGACCGGAATCGCTTTTTGCTTTTCCTATATTATATATGAACAACATTTCGTCAAAAAGAGGATTGGAAGTATATTGATCTCTAATTGTATCAGGAATTACGAAGGCAGCTGAAGGGCCATCTACCTCAACAATTGCGGATTTTATTATTTTCTCATTTATTTCCTTGCCAAAATAGCGCGAAAATTTTCTTAATAAGACTGGATCGCCTTTGATGCGATTTAAAACTGCTAGGGCGCCTCTTCCCAGCACTATTTCGTTTGGAACATCAGGATCGTTACAGCTTAGTTTTAAAAATAAAAAATCGTTGGAGCTATCATCATCATCTTCACATTTTTCTATACCAACATTAATCTCTAGCTTTTCATAACCGGGAACATCTATCGGTTCACTAAAAATAGGCTCCGCAGTTGCTCCGAGACTTATGGCTATCGGCATCATCCCCGCCTTTTTCTTCAGCATTAACTTTTTAGCAATATCTGAAATTCCCTGCGGATTTTCCCTATTAGATCTGAGAGCACCCAGTGGCTCGGATACCATAACAAACAACCTACCCTGAAGATCCGGATATTCGCTTCTAATAGCTGAACAAATTATGCCGTTTGCCACCGCATTAACAGGGTTAATTGCATTTTTTAGATTCACAGAAATAACTGGAATATAAGGAATTTCTTCTTCCGGCTTATCTTTTACTTTTTCCCCTTTTTGTTTTATCCGTTTTCTAAACTGCAGCCCAAGCCCTATTATTAGGCTTGCTACAATAATTACTCCAACAACCAATGGGTATGCGACTAAAAGAGAGTAAAACGCAATAATTGAGAAAGTAATACCTATTAAGACAATTCCAAAATATAAAATATTTTTCCCGCCAAATGCTTCTACTATCTTTTTTGACTCAAATCTTTCTTTTTTATTAATAATAATCCTTATGCCGTCGTCTTGATCGTTTATGGGTTTGACAAACTTTATTACTATCGGTACAAAGTTTTTTCCTTCGGCTAATTTATAATTATTTAAAGCCTCTTTTAATGTGCGAGGCATATCTATCCTCTGATAAAATCCACATTTAAAACTTGAGGCAAAAGTATTCTTTCCCGTCTCCGGATCTTTAGATTGTTCATCCTTTATAGATAATTTCTCGTAAAAACCTTCCATTAATTCGTCTGCTTTTTTATGTAAATTAGCCAGGTTTGTTTCACTTTCATTCATCATAAAAACGGTTACTGGCGTATGTTTCAAACGGCAAACAATATCAAACAAATTCTTTCCCTTAATTTTGACGCTTTCTAATATTTTAGGATCAATATCTTTTTTATCATCTTTGTTATTAATAACGTCGCGAAGCTGAACGAGAGCCTTCATCAAATTTATTCGGTTTATTTCCTGATTGGGACGGGCACATACATTTACGAGAACTATTCTTAATTCTTGAATAGCTATGCCAATATTGGGATTGCCATATTGAGGAATTACAATGTCATATAGATTACTCACTACCTGCTGAGTAGCTTGGGAAGGGTTGGAACTTGAAATAGCAGAATCAGCGACATTAAGAGCTTCAACAAATGTTCTGGCAATTTCTAAACTTATTATAGGATCTGCTTCATTTAAAAGCCTAACAATCTCCGCTTTCATACTGTTTAATTTCTTATCTCTGCGGGAAACCATTAATTCTTCAAACCGACGCATATATTTATGAATTAAAGGATGTTCATCAATGAATTCTCTGTGACTAACTTCATGGCTGATTATTAATTCAGCAAATTCAGGATTATCCAAAGCAAAAAGGTCCATTCTAATTTGATTTTGCCTTTCCAAATAATTTCCAAATTCGCCTTTGCTAAAATCCGGAACTGACAAACCTTCAATTAACGGAAATATTGAAAGAGTAATACCGTAATACTCCAGTTTTTCCTTTAGCTCTAAAGGCAGATACTTTAACATAGTTTCATACTTCGTCCTGAAAGCTACCGCCTTTTCAAGAATAGCTTTTTTCTTTTCAATATTTTTCAACGATTTTTCTATTTTCTGTTTATCTTCTTCTGACGCTTTTTTATTATCGTCTTCAACTTTCATAATTCACTTCCTCCCATTTTAAAAATTCCTATCTTAATATAATTATATACAGAAATACATATTTGTGTCAACATATATTAAAAAATAGTAAGAATTTATTCATCAT
>JAPLKN010000157.1 GCA_026388075.1 Elusimicrobiota bacterium | reverse complement strand
CAAAAAGTTTATGTTCTTCAGAACCAAGTTCCGCTATATATGCGCTTGCCTCTTTTATTCGAGATTCTCTTTCATTTTCATAATTTTTCTTTTTTTCTTCCCAAGTTGCAATGCTTTCCGACGGCCTGAATATACCTTTCTTCAAAATATTATCCGCATTTATTATTGCGTTTTCCCTGCTCAGTATTCTAAGCTCAAGATCTCTAGTTTTTTCATCCAGCATTTCCGCCCTTTCTTTTCTTTCTTTCTGGGCTTTAAAGATATAAACCAGCTGGTTTTTCAGAATTTTCAAATCTTTAATACTTATGAAACTTATAATTACAACTATTGAGAAAACACTGCCGGCTATAATGGCAAACCAAATTAAACCTACGGTTATAATTATTGCCCCGGCAAAACCAACAACAGTTAAAGCAATCCCCGCAGGAATAACTATTTTTATTATTGAGTAAAACAGCATACCAATCCTATTTTTCAAAGACATACTCGGTTTTCTACCGTTAGTTACAGGTTTAACTGCGTGATTTTTGATATTTCCGCTGAGACTTTCAATACTTTCGCTTTCTACAACAGCCAATCTCTTATTTTTTCTTGAAATTGCTCTATAAATCTGCTTTAAAACATATCCCGTGTCGTAATTGAAGTTCTTAATTTCTCCCCTGTACCCCTTCAACTTTTTTTCAATGCGCCGTATTTCATGTGCAAGTTTTACATCAAAAGACCAAATATAGATTTTCCGCTGAATCCTATCAGCAATCTTTAATGGCATGCGATAATATTTAATTATTTCTAAGGGATTTATTCTTATTATAGACATGTTTTCATAATCCGATATCATAGAAATGTTTTTGGGAAGGTCATAATCTATCATTAGCAGTATTTTATCTTTCTCATTTTCATCTAATGTGAGCTTTCTGCTTAATTCAGAAGGTAAATCAGTAGTTACTAGTTTTTTCAGATTGGGATCTAAAGACTTTGAAAACATCACTTTCTGTATGGGTACTTGGGATTTAGTTATGCTTGTACTGCTAATAGCGAGCAATAAATTGACAATAAAATAAAAAGTGGCTATTGATCCTACAATCAGTAATGACGCACTCACAAACCATAAATATATTGCAAAAACCGGAGTTAAAGCTATTTGTATACCTGTCCACAAAGAAGAAGTCAATACAAGAGCAGAAATAAATGCGGCCTCCAACCTGAGGTTCACCTCAGGTTTAGCATGAGTTGCATCCGAAACTTTTGTTTCAAATGAAGACAGCGCCGCAATTGCGCTGGAAACATTCGCCGGCCCTATTGGACTTATTGAGAATATCGCTTCTTTTAAAGCTTGGGTATTATCAAGAGCAAGAGCGGACAAATATTTTATGACCTCATTTTTGAATTGCTCATCCAAAGCTATTCCGACAAGCTTTGCTGCGTCTCTGCAAGCAGCCACAGCAAATTCCGGGGTTTTATCTTTTCCAATGTCAAAATAAACTACAAATATCAGTACAGCTATCTGCAGACTGTCTTTAATAAACAATTTGAATCTTTTTACGTATTCTTCAAAAGCATCTTTTCCATTATTTTTAAAATATGCTTTGAAAGTGCTTTTCAATGAATAAAATATTAACAACTTATTAAAAGGGATTCCGGTAAGTTGTCTTGCTTTTACTAATGATTTATCCAAAGTAACCCCGGTCAATTCTCTCATCATTTCGCAAGCATCCAAAGCAGATTCCAAGGTTGAACCATCATAATAAACTTGAAATAACAGTTCTGCCAACATCTGATTATCATATAATGTAAACCCTTTTATGAATTTTTTGAATGCGTATTCTTTCTTTTCTCCGAGATATTTTTTTAGAAAATCCTTTAATACGTCAAATACTAATGATTTATCCAATGCTGTTCCGGTAAGTTCTTTAGTCTTTTCGCTCGCTTTTTCATAAGTTTCCAAAGCAGACAGAGGATTACCATACATATATGGAACTTCCAGATAAACTGCAAAAACTAGTTTCGCTAACAGCTGTTTGTCAAATAATTTGAGCTTTCTTATGAATTTAGTAAATGCATATTCTCCATTATTCTCAAAATATTTCAGAAGAAAAGTTTTTAATATGTCAAATATTAATGACTTATCCAAAACAATTCCGGTAAGTTTTTTGGCCTTTTTGTAAGCTGCCCTGGCAGACTTGGGAGTCCCATCCGAAACACCAAAATAAACCGTAAATACCAGTTTTGCCAATAACTGCTTGTCATTCAATGTGAACCCTAATATTGGCCTTTTATTCATTGTTAATTCTTTAATGAATATTTTTATGAATTTTTTAAATGCTTTTTCTCCTTTGCTTTTCAGATTTTCTTTAAATAATTGTTCTAATATTCCGAAGACTGATACCTTGTCTAAAGCAATTCCTCCAAGTTCTCTCGCCTTTTCGTAAGCAGCTTTAGCAGACTCAAGAGTTCCGTAATTAATTCCGGCTGGAGGAACATTTAAATCAACCCAAAATTTTAGTCTAGTATTAAACAAAGGTTTCTCTGCTTTTTCTTCTTTAGTAAGAGTACTAATGTCACCATGTCTTATTATCATTTGACTTAATTCTAACATGTTAACTAGTTCGTCAATAGTTGGGTTTTCAAGAGCAAGGCTGGCCAAAGATTTTATTATCTCATTTTTGCTTGGTTCTTCTGATGATAATATTGCTCGCTTTAAATCTGTAATATTTATATCTAAATAGTCCATAATTGTTTCTTCCACCGGCCCATTATTTTTCAGTGCAAAAGCAGATAAATATTCGTTAATTTCTTTTCTGTATAGTAAATCTGATTCTAACAATATCACCAGCCTAAACTTTCTTACAGATTTATGAGCAGGACCTAAATGTTTCATAATTTCCTTTTTAAACGGCTCATCAGATGACAATAGTTCCTGCTTTAAATCCTCCATGTTTTTTTCACGATGTTCCCTAATTTCTCCATTTAAATCTGCAATATTTTTAAGCTCATAAGCAGATAAATATTCGTTAATTTCTTTTCTATACGGCCCGTCTGATGATAATATTAACCGTCTTAAATCTTCTACACTTTTGCCAATAAAATCAGGTTTAGTTAAATATTTTATAATTTCATCTTTGAATGGCTTGTCTGAAGACAATATTTCCTGCTTTAAATCTTCTAATTTTTTAAGAGAAAAAGCAGATAAATATTCATCAATTTCTTTTCTGGATGGCGCGTCCGATGATGTTGTACATTTTAAACCTTCTATAATTGCCTTTTCTAAATCCTCTATGTTTCCGAAAAAGGCTATATTTTCCAAAAAGGAAGGCATGGATAAATATTTAATAATTTCATTTTTATACGGTTCATTTGACGATAATATTGCCTGTTTTAATTCTTCTTTACTATTTTCAAGAGCAGGAGCAGATATATATTCTTGATTTAAATAGTCCAATGTTATTAACGCAAACTGATCTATAATATCTTGTAAATCTGGACTAGTATCCGTTCTATTATCCAAACTGATCCCAATGAGTTCTGCTGCATGTTTAAAAGCAGACATAACAGATTCGGGAGTTCTGTCTGAATCTTCAAAATAAATTGCAAACATCAGTTTTGCTATCAGCGGCTTTTCTTCAGGAATTGCATCGCAGATTAATTTTATAAGAGTTTGGAATTCCGTTCTTCTTCCTTCTTTAGGAATAAATTCGTTGAGAAAATCTTTTCGCGATAAGCGATATTTTTTAAAAAAATCTCTTAATATATGGAATATTTTTCTTTCCATTTCAACTTTAACCCCATCCTTCTCGTAGGTTATTGGGGCAAGAAACCCCGTATTCAAACTTTGAATAAGTTTAGCGATTCCAACAACAATATATTCGCGGCTTCTGTTATTTTTTAAAATAATGGTACATATGGAATCCAATAAGTTTGCCGTTGTTTCGGGAGCAGCTTGAACAAGCGTCATCAAAATATCCTGTTCTATGAAATGTTCAAACATTTTAGGATTGTTATTTGTTTCAAAAAATATTTCCAATCCCCGTATATAATTTTCATCCTTAGATTTGCAGTAGAGCACATCTACATAACCTATCGCCTCAAAATACCCATTTTCTTCGCTCTCTCCGGGAGTACCTTTTCGCTCAAAAAATGAAACGGTTTTCATAATGTTTTCTATTGCCTTTGCGATAGCTTCTCCATTTTTTCCTCTTGCATAATAAGTCTCTTCATAAATTCTGTTCTCAGCACTAGCTTTTATATCACGTAACGCTACTTCTTCTTCATGTTGAGCTATCCCTTGCACTTCACCCGAAATAAATTGATTTTTTGGAATATTTTCCATGAACTTTTTTGCAGTTTCAAGAATTGTTTCCTTTTGACTTCGCTGAACCGGTTTGCTTTCATAAAATGAATAAGCAAACTCAAGTGCTGTTTTGAAAACAATACCATAGGCTTCCATTCTATTTTTCAGCTTCTTAGCTTTTAATTCAGCTCCTTCTCCTGTTTCTGGTTCACCGATGATTTCTCTTATTTCGTAAGCCAATTCGTTTACGTCGTTCAATTTTAACATAGTTTCGGATTTTGTCTGCGGTTTTCCGAAAATTGCTCTTAAAATGTCGTAAATAATTTTATTTCTTTTATAATCATTTTCCTGCTCTATCATTAGAATTTCTTTATTGCCGGGTTTCCCAAAAACCGTCTCGAACATTTCATAGGCACTTTCATTCTTTTTATCCTGAATTTTCTGTTCTATTACTATTTCGGAAATCTTGTTGGCTATTAATCTTAAAATAGCCGGGTCAGAAGTTTGTTTGTAATAATTAAAAGCTGATTTAATCCCTTCAACTATGCTACTTGAGTTTATAGCCTCATCAAGTGCGGTTTCGATGTTCCCGTATTTTTCCAATAATTCAGCAAAATCAGGAACCGCCTTGGCAGCTTCTTCGGACGAAGCAAGCAATTCAAGAATGTATTCTTTACTGGCTCCTGCATCTATGACAAACCTATTAAACAGAATCTCTTTTTTAGAAATTAGGTCTATTCTTTTTTCAAGATTTTTCAGCTCGTCCAAATCTAAAATATCCGCAAGACTTGAGTTTGAATCTAGGAACAATTTTAGTGTTGACTTCAGCATTTCTAATCCATCATAAACTTCGTTTCCTTCCCATTTTGAATCTATGTTAAACTTGTAAATTATATATTTCAGATTTCCCTTTTTATCTATAAGCAAATCTAGTAGCAGAGAAGCCATAAACTCCAAAAGTTTATTCTCAGCAAGAATAAGAACTACTGCATTAGAAGAATCCTTTTCTGCGGCAGCTATTTCCGAAATAGTGTTTTTATATTTTTCAATATAGTTTAACATGTCCCTGATTGAGCTCTTGTTTTTTGAATTATTTTCAACAAGTTTAACAAGAGTAATTACTCCTTCAGGATAGCTCACACCGGCCAACTGTGCCTGCTCAATAAATTTAGATATAACTTGATCATGGTTTACTGCGCTTTCAAGGCTATTAAAAGAATCGTTTAATTCCCTCTCCACCGGAATTACTGACAATTTTTTGAATAAGGAATTAAACACACTTTCTGCATACACTATACGGGTTTGCTTCGTAAATATTTGTGGGTCAAATTTAATATAGAAATGGCCCAAGGTGAGAAAATAGAACACATCATTCAATGAAATTAAGATTTCTCTTGCTTGTTGTAAGAACCATCGGACAACCTTTAAAAACCTCTTATAAAACCGATTTATGATTTCTTTAGACAGCTCGAGTTTTTCGATTTTTGATGTTAGAGATTTTTCACTTTTTCTAATTCCCGGAAATCTTAATGTAAATAAGCCATGCATCATTTCATGTAAAATGATATTTTTAATAACCCGTTTCCATAACCAGCCGAAATATTTTGAACCCACCAGCCTTTTAACTGCAGGATAATTTAATCGTATAGCCCCGTCCTCAAAACGGCCTAAACTATAACGACGCGGAGATGAGTCAACTATAATTTCAATGCCGTTTTCTATCAATACATCCAGTATATTCCACTGTTCATAAGTGCATAAGTTCCAAACGAAATCTTTTAGTTCTATTTGGTCGTCTGTTCTCTTCTTTATGGAATAATCTTCTCTCTTAAAATCCCGACCGCCAGCCAATATTGCCAAGAATTCAAGCAAATAAATCAGCGGAAGGGCGACAAACAAAGAAATAGATATTATTATTCCGACAGTTACTGCAATGGGAGCAGTTGCGGCTATAGTTAATCCTAATGAAATAATCGCGGGAATAAGAGTTAATAAAAACATTCCCAGCCTGTTCCATAAAGATACCGCAATTATTGGCGGATTTTCTTTTATAACGGGAAGCTCTGTTTTTGCTTTTTTGGAAAAATTTATCTTATTACTAGGGATAGCCCGGCTTTTTCTTGTTATAAACCAATAGTCAAAAAGGTCGCCCAAAGCGCACCAATTTTCGTCAATTTTTTCTCTAATTTCTTCCGGAACTTTTGAGCGGATTTTTCCAAGCAGTTTATGTTTTTCAAAAAACCTCCATATCTTAATATGCCCAACATCGTGCCTTGCGGCCATTCTGACTTTATTTAAATACTTGTTAAATTTTAAGTCTTTAGTTGCTTCTTTTAGCAAAGGATAATTAACGTGTATAGAATTATCTTCAGGATGAGCTTGAAACAAAACAGTGGTCCCGTTAAGTTCAGGCCAATAAACCAATTTGATATTTTCTCCCAGCGTTTTTCCGTCTTTCCTGATTTTTGCTTTTAAAAGCTCGCTTATAATAGGATCTTTTGCTATATTATCTATGTAGGATTGAGGAGCTTCAGTTTTATCAATATTTTCAAAATCTTCAGGCTTAGGATATTTCTGACTTGCCCAGTATATTATTTGCTTCATCCAGGAAACATCGCTTGTATATTTTCTAATGCCAATAATTCCTATCGCAAATACCGCAAATTCTCCCGCATAAGCAAAAATTAAAGTGATTACCGTTGATACTAATAAAACGGGGCAAACGGCAACAATAATTGTCTGAATCAAAATCCAAATGCCGGATATAACAGATACTAATGTTGATTTGCTGGCGCTTGCTTCGCGGTCTTCTAATTTGAAGTTATCTGCCTTTTTTTCCTCTTCTGTTTTAGAAGTTACAAACTTTTTATTGGCTTCGTCGTAGTCCGAACTTGCTATTATGGTTCCTTTAACTTTCTCTTTTGCAACAATTTTATTAGGAAAACCATCAGCATCTTGGCTAATTACTTCTAGAGTAAATTTACTTTTTGTTGCCTCATTAAAAGCTTTCTTAATTGCCTCCAGCGCAGAATTAATGTTAAAAGTTTTTTTATTTAAATAATTGTTAATAAGAGGCATAAGTATTTCTTTTGCTTTATCTTCGGTTGTGCCTAAAGATATGGCAAGAAGAGCATACGCCTGGAAAAGAATTTTTCTTTGTTCTCTGGCAAGTTTTTCGTATATTTCAGTAGATATTTTTGTATCCGTTGTAACATTAGGGGTTATAACAATGTAAGATATTTTTCTTTTCTTGAATAACTTTATTAAGCCCTCTGTATGAAATCCTCCGGTAACCACAACCTTAATTTCGCTTCCGTTTTCCAAAGACTGCAGAATTTTTTCTTCATCATTAATAACCGGCGTATTGTTTTCATTTTTAATACCGGTATCAAAATTATTTCCCAAAATATTGCTGACAAAGCACTCATTCCTTAAAAGATTTGCCTTGTAAAAATCGCTAAACAGCGATAAATACGGATCCAGCAGTAAAAGCCTGTCGTTGTTTATGTACTTTTTCCATACAAACTTGAATTTATCAATATTTTCAATAAAATACTCGTAGTCCCTGGCGGAAATCTTGTTGTTGAAATATAATTCAAAAAATCTGAAAAAATTTACGGCAAACGTTACTTCTCTTTGGCTGTCACTATCGCAAAGACGGGACCTCAGCGCCGCAAGAAGGTATTCTTCTTCTTCAAGAAGGGCTAACGGATTAATTTTTTCATTAAGCTTTACATAATCAAAAAAGTTATATAGGTCCGGGAGACTGATTGACAGGTCTATTTTACATTCCTTTGAAAGGTTTATTAGGTATGAATAAAGATTATCAAGTTTTTTGAAGTTTTCTGTTTTGTCAACAAGTTCTTTATATACCGCATAAGGAAGATTTTGTTTAATCGCTAAAGTAAATTTTTGAAGCTGGGACGCTATTCTTCTGTAATTAAGTTTTTTCTCTTTATCAATAAGTTCTACATAGGCGGAAAGATTCCTGTAACAGCCTATATCAAGATGAAGTTTATCCGAATATTTTTTCAGGATAGTATAGAATTTTTTTGCGCTGATTGTTCCCGAGCGGTACTGGCTTATAACGCTCCCCAATTTTTTCTGTTTGGAATTAAAATATTCTTCCCTTAACTGCGTAATATAATAGTCCAGATTTGAAAGTACAGCGTTGACTGCTCTTTGATTATCCAGAATTTTCTGCAGTCTTAGGAAATTTTCAGCATAAAGATTTTTGTTTTCTATCCCTTTAATGATATTCGGTTTTTCGGCTACTATGGAATAATACTCGGCTCCGGTAAGCTTGCCCTGATCAATAAGGAAATTAACTATTTTTTGCCTTATTTCTTTGTCCTGAATAGAAACAAGCCAGGAGGTATCAACGTTATCATAAGCTCCTTCCAGATAAATATTGTTCAGTTTATATTTTTCATCAAGGATTGAAAGTATTCTGCTTATATTTCTTTGGACTTCTGCATGGCAATGCAGATCCTGAACGTTTATTATTACCTGTTTTGAGCCGAAATACTTTGATTCGGTTATTCTTCCGGCAGTATAAGGTATGCTCAAGCTGTTAAATACCTGCTCAAGTTTTTTTGACCCGCGGTTTTCTTCCAGAACAGCCGATACTGCCTGCCCGGCAACAGAACTGATAAAAAAGCAAACAACGGTAATAAGAGCCGTGACTTTGATAAAGTTTAGTTCAAGAAACCAGCCAGATACTGACAGAACAAGGTCAATCAGAAATTTCTTCAGTTTTGTT
>JAPLKN010000156.1 GCA_026388075.1 Elusimicrobiota bacterium | reverse complement strand
AGCAATTCGTCTTTCTGAGCCCGAACAACCAGTTCAGCTCCCAAAGTGAATATAGTATGGGGGCTGCCGGAAGCTATGTATTTTTCTATTTTCCCAATTGCTTCAATTATATTTAAATCATCAAAAAATAAATTCAGATATTTAGTTTTTGTCATTTTCATTTTATTTCTACAGAATCAATATTTAACAATATAGTTCACATAAGCATTTATTGGTCTTGTTTCATTTCCACCCGCAGAAGAGGTACTGAGTGGTCCAACTGAAGAAGAAGACCCCATACTTACATTACTATATGCCGCTCCGGGTTGCATTATAGAAATCGAATGATTATGCGATTTGAATTCATCCGTTTGCATTGATCCTACGGCATCCCCAGTGTTTCCTCCTGTATTCATCGCCGTTCTGGAAGCAGAATCAGGGTCTCTTCCTGCCCCGGCATCTCTACCCCTTAAGAACCGGCCTCTTAAATCAGGAAGATTAAATGTTGACGAACCATCACCCTGGCCAAATTTTTCCTGAATAACTGCATATAAATTCGCATAAGTTGTTCTACTTACGGGATCTCCATTACATAATAGCCATCCGGCAGGGGCAGTATCACCTGCATAAGGAATAATAGAACCAACGGGTACGACATTTTGGCCATTTATTAGGAAATATCCCTCCGAAGTCAATGTTGCAATCGTGCTACCATTAATCATAAAATTTATATTTGAATTTGCCTTCATGTTTTCAGCTGTGGCAGAATGCAAAGCATAAGCCTGCGCAGTAATTTTTTCCCTTGGAGAGAGATCTTTTGAATTAACTTTCAATTGAATCCAATAATCCTTCGCTCGCCAATCAATATTGGGAGACATTGTATAACTGAATATTCCCGAAGAAACAGTGATAGACTGTGTTCCGGAACTCCAGGAAGCAATTTCACCTGAAGCGGCAGGATAGATTTCGAAAACCATATTTTTTGATCCATTAAATGGTAATCCGTATTCCTTGAGCTTCCCTTGATAAACAATTTCATTGGGAACTTCAGCATAAAGATACGATATCCCAAACAGCATACAAAGCATAATTCCGAATAGAAACCATTGCTTTTTCATCAAGCCCCTCCTGGTATAATAAGAATTATACCTGATTACACCGATATTAACTACCGATTACACAGATTATTTTAGCAATAATTACAGTGATTCCAAATACTGATTACGGTGATTTTAAACACTATTATTTCAACCCAACAACTGAGATTTATCATTTAACTCTTCCCCCTCTTAGCCCATCATAATACTTGAAAGTCGCACCAACAAAAATCCAAAAAGGAATGGCGAAATACGGCAGTTCAAGTATTACCAGAAAATTTGCCATCATTAGCCAGTATAAGATTACAGACATAAGAATCAAACCTTGAACGTTTTTCAGGCGTATAAACCCGATCAGTATTCTTACGAAAACAATAATGATAGCCGCAATAAATACTATACCTAAAACCCCTGCCCTATATACAATATGCACAAATGAATTATGCGGTTCTATCCATCCCACATTCCATCCATCATGCCATCCAAGCATTTCTACGGTTTTTGAACGAAAAGGTTTTCCAAAATCCATCCCGAATACTTTTTTGTTTACTGCTACTTCCTCTAACATATCCGTAATTACAAACATCCGCCATAATAAGCTATTTTTTGCAGTATGAATTTCTCTCAACTTCTCTACCGGTTTAGCAACTTCTTTTTTCTTTTCTTCCTTCTTTGCGATTTTTAATTGCTCTTTCTTTTCAGGTTCATAAACAAGATACTTTACTTCCTGATCTCCAGATGTAGTTTTAAAAGCTTCCCCTTCGCGTTCCTTTTCATATATTTTTAAATTATAGTCTTTTCTTTTCTTCGTATTCAATATTCTAAGCGAATATTCCCTGCCTTCCTTAAACCTCTCGTAATGTTCCTTGACAGGGAGCAATGACTTAATTGAATTTCTATCTGCTTTATAGGCAAACAAAACACCTAAAACTCCAAGCATCCCAATACTAATTATTGATTTTACTCTAATCGACTTGAGATAAAACAATGAATAACAAAACATGAAAAACAAAACCGCAATTAAATAACTGACCATCAATGCTCTTACTGTAGTTGACAGAATAAAATATGAAAAGAAAATGAAAGCAGCTATTGAAAGAACCGGAACTATTTTCTTAATTCTAAGGCCTGGCATGATCAAGATTATAAAAGCCAAGTAATAAACAAGAAAATACTGCCTGATTAGTTTCGCGAAAAACATTGCCAATATAAGCACAATAGCTAAAATATAAAATATTTTAGGCTTTTCGGATATTTTGGGGGCTAAAAGAAATGTTGCTACTGCAAATAATACATAATAAAACATAGCTGCATTTCTAAAAGCTAGAGGCCCCCAGATAAAATATCCATATAAAGCTTTTACTAATACAAAGGCGAAATAAGCATATAAGGAATATGTAATTAAGCTTTTATTAATCAAATATTCTCTAAAAAATATAATAAACAATAAAAATGAAATCAATAATACAATTTCACTAATGAATATAGGAAAATTTAGAAAAGATAATTTTATGTGCAGTTCCGCAAAATTTCTATAAAATATCGTGTAAAGCACACACAAAACACCAAAAATAAATAATACTGTATTTGATACTATTTTTTTCACTAGCACCTTTTCCCTCCGTAAATGCAAACTTGAATTTCAATACATTTTTTAAACTATTTCTCCCCAGATTTTTGACAGCCCAATACAAAATACTTCCGGATTATATTTGGTCCTTACAAGCTCATAATTATTTTTACCCATTTCTTTTCTTTTTTCAGGACTGTTTATTAAATATAATATTTTTTCTGCAATTGCACTATAGTCCCCCGGTTTAATAAACAGGCAATTCTCACCTTCTTTGAGCATTTCATCAAGGGCACCGACAGGTGTAACAATCAAAGGTAAACCGTAAGACATCGCTTCCATAACTGCTATTGGACATCCCTCAGAATAGCTCGGGAAAACAAATATATCCGCATTTCTAAACAATTTATCCTTCTTTTCATCATCTACTTGACCGAGCAGCTTTAGTTCTTCTTGAAGATTATTTTCTTTAATAATCTCAAGTATTTTGGAATATCCTCCGTCAGGTTCATTAATATACTTAATATTCCTTTCTACATTTACAGCATGGCCACATAGATTTACCGTTAAATTGCCTTTGAATCCTTTTTTCACCAAAGGTACGGCTCTTGCTAAATCAAGGGCGCCTTTGGCCTTGGAAATATATCCTATAAACAATATATTCAAAGCATTATCGGCTTTCTTTTTCTCAGGAATATTCTCATAAATATTTTTGCTCAAAGGCGAGGGATTATATAATGTTTTTATGCTATTTTCGGGAACGATATTAATAAACTGATATTGCAATTTATTTGCCAACAAAATAATTATATTTACTTTACTCAAAACAAATTTAATATACTTTTTATAAATGCTGCTTGAATTAGCGAGGAATATATCAAAACTGCCTCCGTGAAAATGCAGACATATCTTTTTACCGAATATTCTATCTATTAAAATAAAAATTGAATCGCGCAAGAAGCCAAACTTGTTTTGAGCAAGCGGCATATAAATAATTTGAGGATTAAACCTTATAACATAATATAGATATTTGATGCAATTATAAATCGTGATAATAACATTTATTGCGGAAAACTTGCCTCTTTCGGCAGTTTTTTTTCTTTTGGCTAAAGATAATAACTTTAATTCATATTTATTATTCAAATAATCAGAATTTATAATAACTTCAGTAATTTTGGCCGTACCTTCCTGAGGCGGCGGCAAGTAACCTACTACCAAAATTTTTGGTTTCTTTTCATTTGTCATATCTTGCCGCCTAAAACCTTGGGTTTAATTAACTCCACCAGGCCTAGTATATTTCCCAAACTAATAATAAATAAGTCAACTTTTAGAGTAATTACACCCCTAAATATATTTTCAAGCATATTGCCTATTACAGCCCAAAAAAAACATGTCTCAGAAAAATACTTATCCTTTTGAATAAAATGGTACCTGTTTATAATTTGAGATTTTCCAAGTAATATATTATTTATTCTAGAAGATTTCGCTTTTATATGATATAATCCTGCTTCAGCGACAACCGCAAGTTTATATTTCTTACCTACCCTATAACTAAAATCCAGGTCTTCACAAAATCCATAATCGCTATACCATTCATCATAATCAAACTCATTAAATACTTCTTTCCTCCATACAGTAACCCCTCCCGAAAGCCATTTTACATAATCTGTTTTTTCAGCCGGATGAATCATTGAATTATATCCTGACTTTAATACGATCCCCGTTTTTCTTGAGCCCGTAAGAAAGAATTCTTTTACAAAAATAAATATTGACCTTTTGTTCTCATTTAATATATTAAACACTGCGCCCCCTAATTTTTTATCGGCGCCATCCCAATATTTCATCATATTACGTATTGAATCTTTTTCAAATTCCACATCATCATCTAAAAAGCAGACAATATCAATATCTTCCTTTATCATTTTTATTCCAATATTTCTTTGCTTGGTGAGCCCTGGCGTATCCACATGCTTGTAATCAATTTTGAGACCCATATAATTTTTGTTAATTTCAATTTCAGGATTATCACTTGCATCTACAATTATTAACTGATCCGGCAAGCAGCTTTGCCCGGAAATATTGTTCAAAAGAGATTTTAGTTTAAAACTCCTATTTTTAGTAGGAATAATAATTGTTAATTTAAGTTTTTCTTTGATTTCCATATTATTTTATTCCCAATTGCCTTTTTAAGAAAGAATTATCACCATAAATATTAGGAACATCGTTTTTATATATTCTTGACTTATCAATAGATAATTTTAACTTTTTTTCAGACTTTTTTAATAAATCAAGAACTATATCCCTGATCCTAATGGATTTTCCACTGCATACATTATATATTTCTCCTGCTTTTCCATTCAGTAAAATCTTCCAATATACTTCTACCGCATATTTAACATCAACAAAATCTCTTTTTGAGCCTAAATTGCCCACATAGATTTTATCTCCATCCTTTGCATTACTTATTTGCTTAACAAAAGATCCGAAGACCAAAAGATCCGGCATTCCTTCTCCGATTAAATTAAAAGTCCTTGCAATATTGACATTTAAGCCAAAATTATGGTGATAGTAATTCGCGTATTGTGTTTGAATTACTTTTGAAAGCCCGTAGCAGTTTAGCGGATTCAATTCATGCGTCTCATCAACCGGAAGATATTTAGGCTTGCCGTATTCTGCAGCCGATCCTATTATCAGTATTTTTTTTACTATAAGTTTATTCTTAACAATCGTTTCAAATATTCGCAATGAAAGATTAGCATTTATTTCTATTGCCTTTAAAGGATCGTTTGATTTCAATATACCGGCGAGATTTACGATATAATCTGGTTTTACGGAAACAATAATTTTTTCTAATGATTGATCAACAAGAAGATCCCTAACAATATATTTTATCGCTATCTGTTTATCAATTTTCTTGTCAACGCCTATGAATAAATATTTTTTCCGTAAATTATTTTTCACTATATATTTTTGTAAATATTTGCCGGTAAATCCGTTGATTCCTAAAATCAATATCTTTTTCATTTTCTCAGAAACACCTCTTGTTTTCTTCAAATATTTGAACGGCCTGCACATAACCTTACCCAACATAAACCAATATATTGCTAATCATTTTTGGAATCTAGTAAGTCTGTACCTGCTTATAAAAGTTCCCAAAAACTGATACATTGTTTTCCCCCTTCTCAGAAATAATCATTAATTATGTCGGTTTTCCTATTACCTAATGAATAATTTTCTTCTTACTACTAGCATCATCCGAAGAATTCCATAAATCAGCTTTTGTAAAAAATAATTAGCATACATAATTTTCCTTAAATAATCGCCAAATAAACAATGATTAAATAAATATTCACAAAGTAACATTTGCTTAAAATTGTTTGCATAGAATTCAATGTCTTTTTTTGCGAAACCCGGTATAGTAAGCACAGACTCCTTTCTTTCAATAATGCTAGGAGAGTTAAGATGATTTTCATCTTTAAGCATGCCTTCCTCTTTTGCAATTTTATATAAATCAGTTCCCGGATAAGGATAATAAACACTCATACTAGGGCTATTGGGTAATATCTGAGAATTTATTTTGACAGTATCATAAAATTTCAGGAAATTTTCTTGTGGAAAGCCAATCATATTCTGGGATGATGTTGCTATGCCATACTTATGGGCTAATTTAAAGACTCCGATAATTTCGCTATTTGCTCCAATCTTTTTGTTTAATATATTGTTGCGAATATATTCATTTCCCGATTCTATTCCTATAATTATCCGTTCACAATTTGCATCTTTAAGCATCTTTATATCTGCTTCCGAAATTGTTCCGACCCTTGCATTGCACACAAATGGCAAACCAATATTTTTTTTGTACTGTTCAACAAATTGACGAAACCACGTTTTGTTCAGCATAAGTATATCATCGTGTAAATTAACTATTCTAAAGCTTCTTAATTTCATTGCTTGTTGAATACTATTAATACAGGTCTCAACTTTGGGATAGTTTATGTATTTTCCGCTCCCCAATAATTTTAACCCGTGATTTGAACAAAATGAGCAGTTATAAGGACATCCCCTGCAAAAAATAAATTCTTCATAATCTGAATTAAAAAATCTCTTTCTTTTGAATTCTTTATAAAAGATACTTCTGTCTTCAGGGAAATATTTATCTAAATTTTCAGGGAAAGGCCGTAATTCATTTTTTATGATGGAATTACTAACTTTAAAATATATATTTCGAATTTTATAATCAAGTTTATTATCTTCAATTGATCTAACAAGTTCTAATAATGCTTCTTCGCCATATCCGACACATATTGCATCTATGCCCGGGGTGCTCGTTAATGCTTCCGGAAAAAGAGAAACGTGAGCTCCTCCGCAAACAACAAATATTTCAGGAAATTCCTTTTTTATTTTCTGTATCAGAACCTTAGCATTACCAAATACTGAAGTAACTGAAGAAACAGCAACAATTTCTGTTTTCTTATCCCTCAGCAAATTAAGACAATACTCCTCATCTTCCTGGGATCTATAATAGCACAAATCCGTTTCTACGTTGTTCCGTTTCAAATAACCTGATAAAAATGTGATCCCGGGAGCGATCCGTATAGGCTCGGAACTACTGGTATCCAAGTACACAAATAAGACTCTCATAATATGTTTATTATCCTTTTATTTTCATATGTTTACTTTCCTATTCTTTTTGACTTTCAAAATTATATATATTTCCACGGCGCTTTATTGAATCCCACATTTTTTCCAGATTATGTTTATCACGGATCGTATTCATGCACTGCAAGAATCCTTCATGCTTAAATGCCATAAACTGGCCATCCTTGGTAAGGTTTTCAAGCGGCTCCTTTTCAAGAATAACTGTAGAAGAGTATTTTTAATTATATTTGCTTATGATTTTATTTATATTTTTATCCTATATTATATAGGATATTTTGTTTTTATTAAATAAATATATTTTCCAATGATTTGGGGGTAAGCAAATCCGCAGAAATGTATTTGATCCCTATTTGTTTTCCAATTTTCTTATCAACACCCACAAAAGCATATTTTTTCTGCAAATTATTTTCTTCTATATATTTTTGAAAATATTCACCTGTAAACCCGTTAATTCCCAAAATTAATACTTTTTTCATTATTTCAGAAACTCCGCTTTTTTCTCTTCAAACATCTGAACCGCATTTTCATAGTCTTCCGCTCTACCTATATCAAGCCAGATGCAGTCCTGTATATAACATTTAATTTGTTTCTTTATCCCTTTAGCGCGTAATACCAAATCCGGCATATCCAGTATTTCCGCTTCTTTAATAATTTTCATTACTTCTTTATCAAATATATATATTCCCATACTAACATCAAAATCATAGGTCGGCTTTTCAATGTAATCGGTAAAATTATCCCCGTCTCTTTTTATTACACCCAGGTCTATTTTAACCTTTTTGTTATAGCACGCTATGGTAATATCGTTTTTTTCTTTCTTGTGCCATTCCATCATTTTTTTATAGTCCAGAGTAGTTAAGAGATCCCCGTTCATTACCAGGAAATTGTCGTCATATTCTTTTATCAATGAAAGAGGGCCTGCCGTACCCAGAGGTGTTTCTTCTAGAGAATAGTCTATATTAAGCCCGAGTTTTTCACCGTTTCCGAAAAAAGCCATAATTAATTCCGCCAAGTGATTAACGGTTATTACTACATCCTTAAAACCACTTGTTTTTAACTGTCTTAATACCACTTCCAGTATCGGCAAATCTCCTATCGGCACCAGCGGTTTTGGTATTACTTTAGTAAAAGGTTTTAAACGCGATCCTTTTCCACCGGCAAGAATAATTGCTTGCATGTTAACACCTCTCTGATTACATAGATTTCTCAAGACGATTACACAGATAAAATCATAAAATTAATCGCCTTATTTGACAGCTTTTACTACTTTGGTTTTCTTTCAGGCTGTCATGCCCGAAATCCTTTCAGACCGTGTCACAATGTTGAATTTCAAATGTAGCCGCAACCTTTAGGTTGCGTTTTCCATAGTAAACAAATCGCCCCGCAAGCGGGGCGGCTACTTAAAAGGCTGTTATGACACCGAACCTCGTCTTATCACTGTAATCGGCTTTTAATCACCGCAATCTAAGCATCTTCAGATGCTTAGACGTTATAGATATCCGATTTATAGTTCTTAATATTTTCCTTATTGTTAAACCACTCCGCCGTTTTCTTTAAGCCATCCTCAATATTTACCTGTGGTTTCCATGCAGTCAATTTTTTTATCTTTTCATTGCACCCCAATAGGCGTTCAACCTCGCTTTTCTTAGGCCTTTTGCGAACATCTTCAGAAACAACCTTTGCGCTGGAACCCGCTAAACCTATTAATTTATTGGCTAAATCCCCTACCGATA
>JAPLKN010000155.1 GCA_026388075.1 Elusimicrobiota bacterium | reverse complement strand
ATCGGATTTTGGCTTATTCTTTATTCGGATGAATATATTTTGTACCGGGTCAATTAAAATATTTAGTTGTTTAAAATATTTTAACCTTTCTATTTGGTCGGTATGTTCTTGGGGAGATTTAACGATTGCGTCAAAATCTTTACTACTTATTACAAAAGATTTTATTTTCTCTTCAAGTACTTTTTCCCATTTTGTAAAGTCAGGAGTCCCAAACTCAATAATCATACCTTCCTCTTCCAGTTGATCTCTAATTTTGACCTGTTCTTTTTTAAGAATACCATTAAGGATAAGGTATTCTAGAAATTTTCCTCCTTCAGGCAGAAGAATCCTGGTCCAAATTGATTTAATGCCAAGAGCATATAGATACAACAGAAAATAATAACTTACATTCAATCCATATCCCTGGTGTCGGAAATCAGTGTCAGTGTTAATAAACTGAAAAATAGATATTTCCCCCGTTGTTCCTATTTTATATTTGAGACTTGTAATTGTATTATTATCACGATAAATTCTTAACCTCTCTTCTTTTTTATCTTTTTTAAGGTACATATCAGAAGATATTTTTATCTTAATCTTTATCGCTCTTTCAATAAATGATTTTCTATTTTCAGGGTCTTCGTGAACAAATAAAGCGATCTTTTTAAAATCTTTTCCCGTAATTTCATCCGCCTCTTCAGCTTTTGCAAGTATTTCTTCTGCATCTTGCTGGGTAATTATTGTTTCTGTTTTATTTGAAACCGATTTTGCCGGTTCCTTTTCGGCATTCGCATTTTTTGAAGGTTTTTCGCCTTTTTCAGTTCCAGTCAAAATCTCTTCCGGACGATTTTGATGCTCTATGTTCCATTTTCGGTGGGTTTCTATCTGAGCTTTTTTGACCATTTCTTCAGCCCATTCCATTGCGATTTTGTCGGGAAAATAATCAAAAATATTCTGAAAAACCTTAAACCCTGCCTGAATAATCTGCCTTATCCCTTTTTTGAGTTCCTCATTATTACGATTTTCATGTATCAGTTTATCAAGCAGTTTCTCAATGGCTTCTTCCATTGTAGCTATATCGCCAAAAAAGAGTGCTTTTGTGATGCTAAAAAAAACGGGCTCCTCCCAACGCGGAGCTTTGAAAATTTGCACAAAACTTTTAAAAAGTTTATATTCTGATAATTTCCACCAGTTCGGCGGAAAACCGAATAGCTTTCTAGCTATTTCATATGAGTTGATAGACGCTGCATCGGCATTCTCAGTTTCCTGCCTCGCTACATCTTCTATTGTCTGGTTTTTTGCTCCATTATTGAAAGATTCGGCCATTTTATTTATTTCTTGGTAAGTTGGTTTCCAGTCTTTGTCAAATTGTTCAAAATACCTATTAAAATACACTTTGATACTCTGATCTTTCATTATCTTTATTTCCCCTTTTGCGTTTTCACGTTGATCGAAAGCAACGGGGACAAAAGCGTAAAATATATAAAGTTTGGGCATGCCTTTTTCTACAATTCTTTCTGAATTCGTCGGATAAAATCCCAAATCAATAATGTCTGAATATCTATCATAAACTTCATCAAAATATTCTCTGGTAAGTTCCCACGGTTTGTCCAGATCTGATTCCAATGTACCCTGAATTTTCTCCATGAGAATCCATTTCCCTTCAGGATCTGTTCGATCTTCATCCAGTTTTGCCACTCGTTTTATTTTATTTTGCGATAAGATTTTGTGAGCCTTGTAGGAAGTCATTATCATTGTAATCGGCTCGCCACTTAAATATGAATCTGTATACGGAATAAGAATAGTTTTGATTTTATTGCCGTCTTTTCTATCTATCACCTGCAGTTCTACCATTGGCGGCAAATCCCTCACGAAGCTCGAGAAAACCAAATCCTTGTCTAAATTCTCTACCGAAGCATAAAAAGGTTTTTCTATAATTGCCTTTATTTGCAAATAGAGCGCTTCAGCATTATTGTCCGTATTGAGTGCCTTTTTTACAGCTTCTTCAAAAAAGGTATTCGCATTGTTAGCGAAGAAGTTATCAATGATTTGTCTCATTCCGGCAAGTTTAGAATCGATATATTTTTGGGGATCTTGGCTATTTCTTGTAATTTCCGTTTTTTCAAATTGCCTAACTAACTTACTGAATAAATCATCCCTAATTAATTGATTTTTCTCAGCATCGCCGCTACTAAATTCTACCCCGCGAGCTGAGATTATATGCCGCGCTCCGACTCTGAACTGGGCAACTTCTTCTTCAAATAAATTATCCGATATGTTTTCTTCGAATTTAAAAATACTGAATGCGGCTCTTTGTAAATAATCGGGCAAATATCCCAGCTGGTCTTCCGTAATATTTAAAAATGAAGAGATTTTAGACTGAACGCCTTTGTCTTTTACAATTTCCCAAATTATTCCGTTACCGGATTTCAACCCTTGTGAAACATAGAATTTTACGATTAACTTGAGAAGATTTTCAGGCGTAATAGGAAGGTTTTGTAATATATCTTGAAATACTTTTACTGAGTCGTTTAAGATATTTAAGTAATCTGAGAAAATATTTTCGCTTTCTTTTGCCTCTTTTGTTTCTGAAATGCCTTCGCGCGTAAACCCCTGCTTATTTTTGATTATTTTGAATTTTTCGTTTGCAATCTCAACAACTACATAATCAGAATTTGATTCAATAATTTTAGCGTCTGCTGAAGCTGGAAGAAGCGCCAATGCGTCAGATAGCGGATAGCACCGCCCGCCCGTGGCGGGGGCAGGGATAGCGCCGCGCCTGCCGGCGGGCAGGGATAGTTTTTTAGTTCTCAGTTCTTCAGCTCTATCTTCTACTGTTACTGGTTGCCCTCGGTCCATAGACCCTGACCTATGGGTCGGGGACTGGTTACCCTCGGTCCGTAAACCCTGACCTATGGGTCGAGGACTGGTAACTGACCTGTCCGCCGTGGCGGATAACTGTCTTCTTGCCTGATGTTTAGCTATTTCTTCATAAATTAATACTGATTCTTTTGTGCATCCGGTGATATTAGGTGTGATTGTAAGGTAAGATATATTTCTTTCTGAAAAAAGTTTTTCAAGCCCTTCAGTATGGAATCCTCCCGTAATAATTACAATTATTTCTTTTGCATCGGAAAGCGAATTAACAACCTCATCAACTGCAGCAGATGGTAGGCAGGAGACAGTAGACAGCAAAGACCCTTCTAATATTTTATTTCTAGCTTCACACTCAACCTTTTTTTCTCTGCCGTTAAGGATATTTGCAACAAAAGATTTGTTTCTTTCCTCGTTTACATTGTAGTATTCATCTAAAAGTTTAAAATCGGTTTCAAGATCTTGAAGTTTGTCTTTGTAGGTATATTTTCCCCAGACAAGTTTGAACTTAGTAAACCTTTCTTTAAAATATTCGTAGTCTTCTGACTGAAGTTTGTTGGTAAGATAATCTTCAAAATATGTGAAAAAATCATTAAGAAAAGATACTTCTAGTTCGGCAATATCTTCCGAAAGCCCTATCCTGATTTCTTCTATCAGCTTTTTTTCTTCTTTTACCAGCTGAAGAGGATTTAAAGCCCGGCCTTTTTCCAAATAATCAAAAAACTTCTTTAGATCCGGATAACCATAGCTGATATTTTTGGCTCTTTCCGATATTTCGGCCAGATATGTATAAAGCAAGTCAAGTTTGGAGAAGTTTTCAGTTTTTTCAACAAGCAGTTTATAGTCCTGATAGGGAATAGTTTTCTTTATCTCGTTTATAAACTGCTGGAGCTGGCCAGAAATTCTTTTGTAATCCAGCTTCTGCCCCTTGTCAAGCAATTCAAGGTAGCCGGTAATGTTTGAATAATTGTTTATATCAACCGTGAAAGTGCTGTTATACTTTTTTGGGTCTTCGTTTATTTTATCCGCGTATTTTTTTAAGATTTTAAAATATTTTTCGGAACTTATTTTGCCTTCTTTTTGTTTTATTATTATTTCATTGAATTTTTTGTTTTTATAGTTAAAATATTTCGCCTGAATGAATTTGAGGTCTTCTTTTAAACTATTAAGAACATCCTTATAATATTTTTGCCTTTCAATTATTTTCCCGAGCCTTATGATATTTGATTTATGAATTTCTTTTTCTTCTATCCCCTGCAAGAGAGCAAATTTTCCTTTATTTATTGAATAATATTCCGCGCCGGTAAGCCTTCCCTGATTAATTAAAGTTTCTACCAGCTGTTTTTTGAGTTCATTGTCTTTGACCGAATTAATCCACGAGGTGTTTATTTCTCCCGACGCTCCTTCCAGAAATACCTTATGCAAATTATATTTTTCATCTAGAAGCCCAATTATTTTTGAAATGTTTTTTTGAACTTCGGCATTACAATGCAAATCCTGAATATTTACAATAACTTTATCTGAGCCGAAATATTTGCCGTGCGTGATTTTCCCAACCGTAGTAGGAATATTAAAACTAGAAAACACTTTACTGAAACTGTTTTCCGGTTTTTCTTCTGCTAAGGCAGCTTTTAGGGTTTGGGCGAATACTGAAGTAAAAAGAAAACATGATACAACTATTATTGCTACTATTTTGTTGAAAGCCTGATTCTTAAACCATCTCAAGAGCTTAATTGCCGCCGGTAAAGAAAAATTTTGTATAAAAAATTTAAGCCTAATAGAGTATTTTTTAGAAAAATAAAAAACCCGACTTAAAAAAAGCCGGGTTATGCTTAGAAAACTAAATATAATTAAAATAAAAGCGGAAGGCAGACCGCTCCTGCGCAGTAAAACAAGGTATCCTAAAATAAACAAAAAAACAAAGCCCCCATATTCAGATATCTCGGATTTATTTATAAATTCTGAAATAGGCGCTAAAATGTTTTTTTGGTAAGAAAACAATTTTTCAAAACCAAATTTCTTTTGTTTTTCGACCTTCTTTACGAATCTTGAGGTTTTTTCTAAAGAACCGGCGGCCAAGTCTGATGTTGGATTTTTTTCCTTATTTTTGTTGGAACTATCCTGCTTTTTTTGAGCCAGAGGACTACTTTCTCCCATAATCTTGTTCAGAATCTTTATGGGAAGATTTACTGCAGTCATTAGTCCAATAACGGTTCCTTGAGCTTCAAGCGCCTGCTCAAATTCCGTGTGCAGATTGTCGCCAAAAATGCCGAAAGAACAAAAATTATTAAAAATAACGGCAAGAACTAATACAAATGCGACTTTTTTTATCACTCGTGCTTTCCCCCATAACACTTTTTTTGTTATACTTATTAATTATATATAGTATAAAACAATAAGTTTTCGTATTGTACAACAAAAATGTGAAAAAAATGAAAAAAACCTGAAAAAATAATATCAAATTTAATCAGGTCCAAAAATCAAATAAATAATTGAAAAATGATGAGGAATTGCTGATTTTATGTCAGGTTAAGCTTTTTGTATGTGCCGGCAGGTATTGAAAAATCTAGCCTTTTATGACCGCAAGGGGTGAAAGTTCCACTAATATTTCAACCAGATCTTTCTGGGCATCCATAACTTCTGAAATGTTTTTGTATGCTGAAGGGGCTTCATCCAAGTCTCTTTTTCCGCGAATTGCGTGCAGTATTCCTTGTTTGTCCAATCTTCCGGCTTCTTCTTCTACGGATAATACTCTCATTGCTTCATGCCTGCTCATTTTTCTTCCGGCTCCGTGAGCGCAGCTCAAAAAACTTTCCGGATTCCCGAGCCCTTTAACTATATAACTTTTTGCACCCTGGCTTCCGGGAACAATTCCGACCGTATCCTTTGAAGCCAAGGTTGCTCCTTTTCTATGAACCCAGACATCTCTGCCGAAATGTTTTTCTAGCTTGGCATAATTGTGTTCAATATTTATCATTTCAGGAAATTTAATGTTCCCCGAAAATTCTTCCGAAAAAATATCGCAGATTTTTTCCATCATTCTTTTTCTGTTATTCAATGCGAACTTGACGCAAAAATTCATTTCATTGACATAGTCTTCGCCCTCTTTTGTTCCTAGCGGTAAAAATGCGAGATCAAAGTTTGAAGGGATTCTCGGCTGAAATTTGTCCCCTAATCTTTTTGCCAATCTGTTATAATAATCCGCCACCTGCTTGCCGAGATTGCGCGATCCTGAATGAATCATAATCCAGATATAGCCGTCATTTCCTTTTTGTATTTCAATAAAATGATTTCCCCCGCCCAAAGTGCCGATTTGCGTAAGCGCGTTTTCCCATTCGCGTTCAATAACTGTGTATTCCGCTTTGCGTTCCGGCATCAATATTTCCGGCTGTTTTTGTTTGTAATGTTCAAATCCTAAAGGAATCAGGCTTCTTATTCTTCCGATAATTTTTCTTAGTGTTTCTTTATTTATCTCTTTTATGGTGGTCCTTACCGCGCACATACCGCAGCCGATATCTACTCCTACGGCGTTGGGTATAATAACATCTCTTGTGGCAAGCACACCGCCGATAGGCATACCGTATCCCGAGTGGCAATCGGGCATAATTGCAATGTGGCTGAATGCGAAGGGTAAATTTGCAAGGTTTCTTATTTGGCGGGCTGCCCCTGACTCAACTTCGTCAATCCACATTTTTATAGGCAGTTTTTCCGTGATGATTATTTTTTTCATAATAATTTGGGGACACAATACTTAATTATTCTTCGGACCCGGTTTTTTCTTAAACAAAATTCTGCCTGTTTTATTTTCAATCTTTTTTACATACTCTTCGCTTCCCAAAGGGCGCCCCGTATTTATGCATTTTCTTAGATATTCAAGGTCATTTTGATTATCTTCTTCCGATAAATATGCTGCCCAATTCTTTATTTCTTCGTTCATAAAATTATTTTCTAGCAAAATATTTTTTTCCTTTTTCACATGCGCCCGCGCACTTGACCATTTATAATCTTCGGCATTTCTAACGAGTCCTGCCCTCACCGGATTATTTTCAACATAACGAACTGCTGCATAAAGATATTTTTCATCTAAAGGATTTGACATAAATCGTCCCTGCCATAGAAATCCTTTCCATCCTTCGCGTTTATTAATTGTTCTAGTATATTTCATATGCGTTTTCCCGATGCCAATTGATAAACTTTTTTCATTTAATGGCACCGCTATTATATGAACATGATTATCCATTAAACAATATGCCCAGATTTTAATTCCTGTTTCAGAAGACTGCTGCTTAAGTATTTTTAAATAGAGTTCTTTATCTTTTTCGCTGAAAAATACTTTTTGACAGCGATTGCCCCTTTGTACAATATGATGCGGAGTATTTTCCACAATCACTCTAGTGTAGTGTCCCTTACAGATCTTTACATTTGCTGGAGATATTTTGGCTATCTTCAAGGCGCGAGGAGCGAGGTTCGCCGAGGCGAATAAGCGACGAGCAACGCAGAAGATGGGCAAAAGAGCCCAGCCCTTCGGGAAAACCCTCTTTGAGCCAACTTCAGCGTCACTCCGGCTAGACATAACACAGAGGATATGCCTTCGTCGTCGTTCCTTGAATTCGGCTCAAATAGGGATTTCAAATGCAAAGATCTGTAAGGGACACTACACTAGCTATTCTAGCCATACCTTTTATTGCCTTTAATAATTAAGTATTGTGTCCCCAAATTATTAGATTTTTACACCGAGTATTTTTGTTATTCTTTCAAGCTCTTCAAGGGAATAATAGTGGATCCCGATTTTTCCTTTTTTTGAGGTTCCTGAAATATTTATTTTTGTCCCAAGCTTTCTTTGAAGCTCTTCCGCAAGATATTTTAGTTCGGGCTCCGCTTTTCTGCTCTTTCTGCTGCCTTTTATCTTGCCCGCTTTCCATTCAGCGATAAGCCTTTCAATTTCTCGGACGGTAAGTTTTTCTTTTACGATTTTTTCTGCCAGATGTTTTTGTTTTTCTTCGTCTGAAATTCCCGCAAGCATCCTGCCGTGTCCTGCGGAAATTAAACCTTCTGCAATTGATTCTTGTATATCTTCAGGCAGATTTAACAGCCTTAAAGTGTTTGCAATAACTGCGCGGTCTTTTGCAACCAGCTTTGACAATTCTTCCTGAGTGTGGTCAAAGTCATCCATTAATTTTTTGTAAGCCTTCCCTTCTTCAATAGGGTTTAAATTTTCCCTTTGAATATTTTCTATCAAAGAAAGCTGAAATCTTTTGTCTTCAGGCGTATTTCTTACTACCGACCAAACTTCTTTTAATCCTGCCATTCGACAGGCTCTTAATCGTCTTTCGCCTGCAATAAGCTCATATTCGCCCGGGATTTTTGACGGGGTTACCAGAATCGGCTGGGCAAGCCCGTGCTTTTCTATGGATTCTGAAAGTTCTCTTAATTTTGTCTCGTCAAATCTTTCTCTCGGCTGGTTTCTGTTCGGCTTTATTCTATCTATATGAATTTTTATGCCTTGTTCCAGGAAACTTCTTGCTGCCCCCTTTTCGGCCCCGGGTATAAGAGAGCCTAACCCCCGCCCTAACGCTTTGTGCACCATTGTAAACTCCTTTTTTCAGTGATAATTGGTAAGTGGTAAGTTATAAGTTGTAAGAATTAAGTTAAGAAAATAGTTTTTTTATGCTTCTGGCTTAGCGCTTATGGCTTAATGCTTACGACTGTCGTTTTAGAAATTCCTTGGCAAGACAGACATAAGCTTCTGTTCCCTTTGAATATCTATCGTAAAGAATAATCGGTTTTCCGTAGCTCGGCGCTTCGGCCAATCTCACTGCTCTTGGAATTTTTGTATCGTAAACTTTTTCGCCGAAATA
>JAPLKN010000154.1 GCA_026388075.1 Elusimicrobiota bacterium | reverse complement strand
TGTTTCTTCCTGGTGGTTTTTTACGGGCACTAAAAAAGAAAAAGAGCCCGTGCGAGTCGAAGAAAAAAAGGAAGGAGGACGGAAAATACATATTATTCACAAACCGAAATACGTCAGAGGAGTTCATCTCAGCGCATGGGTAGCCGGTTCAAAAAGATTGAGGGAGAAAATTAACAAATTGCTTAAAGAAACTGAGATAAATTCGGTTGTGATAGCTATTAAAGAGTACGAGGGAAGTGTTTATGCGCCCGATTTTAAAGGCAAAGACGAGTTTAAGACTTTTACAAATGCGATTCCCGATTTAAAAGACTATATTGAATATTTAAATGACAATGATATTTACACAATTGCCCGAATAGTGGTTTTTAAAGATAATACCATTATCAAAAAAAGACAGGACTGGGCAGTAAAAGATAAGTCAGGAAATGTCTGGAAGGATCATTCGGGAAATACCTGGGCCGATCCTTACAATAGAGAGGTCTGGGACTATAACCTAAATATTGCCGAAAAGGCATTAGAATTGGGATTTAGCGAAATCCAATTTGATTATTTAAGGTTTCCTTCTGACGGAAATACAAGGAATTGCGTCTATAGCCAAGCGCATTCTTCCATAACTGCTTCACAGGCTTTGACAGGCTTTTTAGAAGAAGCGAATAAGCGATTAAAATCTAAAGGAGCAAACATATCAATAGATGTTTTTGGTTTGACAACTACATCTGACGATGATATGGGGATAGGCCAAAAAATTGTTGACCTGGCTCAGTGGGTGGATTTTGTAAGCCCTATGGTTTATCCTTCCCATTATGCAAAGTTTGAATACGGAATACCTGACCCAAATCTTGACCCGTATAAAACAGTTTATTTGTCTATGAACGGAGCCTTAAAAAGGGCGCCTAAAGAAAAACTTAGGCCCTATCTTCAGGATTTTTCAATGGGTAAACGTTACGGCGCTAAGGAAGTTCGTGACCAAATTCAGGCGACATATGACAATGATATAGGAGAATGGCTGTTATGGAACCCTAAATGCGATTATACGAAAGAAGCTTTAAAAACTAAGGAGTTCTCAAATATTTTTGAAAAAAGCCCAGATCTTGCCGAAAAAACAAACTTTGAAACGAAAGTTTCAACAGAGACGCAAATTCCCGTTCCTATTACCGGATTAAACTGAAATTCCGCCGACAGAAGTAGGGGGGGGCCCTGCCCGCCGGTAGGCGCGGTGCGAATCTGAAAAACAATTCTTTATTTTGTTTGCCCGTAAAAATGTTTTTTTATATAATCAATTAGGGGGCACTGAAAAACTCATTGCCCCCTTGATTACACCGATTAAGACAGATTACACAGATTAAACTTCGTCAGTGTATCCGTGTAATCGCTGTTTGCAATCTGTGTCATGCCCCAGGCAGATCAGCCTAGGGCTGATAATCAGGGCTTACCGAAAAATTATAAATGATAAAAAATGCAAGTTTTTTAACAATAACTACGCAAAAACCGTGCACTTATGACTGTATTCTTGCCAAACTATTTATTGATAATTCAATAAGTAGGTTCATTTTTCAGTAAGCCCCAATTAAAATATGGAACTATCCCTAGACAACCTTAATCAATTTCAAAAGGAAGCGGTCCTTCACAAGTTCGGGCCGCTTTTGATATTTGCCGGCGCCGGCACAGGCAAAACGCGGGTTATAACTTACCGAATAGCATATCTTTTAAGCCAGGGAGTTTCGCCCTGGGACATACTTGCCGTTACCTTTACTAACAAAGCTGCCGATGAAATGAGGAAAAGGGTGGATCTTCTTGTCCCGGGAAAAGGAAGAAGCGTGTGGATATCCACATTCCATTCTTTTTGCGCGCAATTGCTGCGCGTTGAAGCGCAAAATATAAAGCTGAAAAACGATTTTCTAATTTATGACGACTCTGACCAAAAACAGGTTTTAAGAGGATGTATACAAGAGCTGAATCTTGATGAGAAGAAATTTAAGCCCGGACGTTTCATTGAACTTATATCAAGAGCGAAAGACGATCTTTTGGATGCGGACTCCTATGAAATTCATTCAGAAGTTTCAAATGACCAGCATCGGCAGGTAAGCGCGCTGGTTTATAAGCTTTATCAAAAAAAACTGGATACGGCCGGCGCTCTTGATTTTGGCGACCTTTTGATGAAAACCGTGTTTGCTTTTAGAGATAACGAGCTTTTAAGAGAAAAGTATCAGGAACGCTTCAAACATCTTCTTGTGGACGAATACCAGGATACGAACCATGCCCAGTATCTTTTGACAAAATATATTTCAGGAAAACATAAAAATATCTGCGTAGTCGGAGATGACGACCAGTCCATTTATTCATGGCGCGGCGCGGACATTAAAAACATTCTTGATTTTGAGAAGGATTACCCGGATTGCCGAATGATAAAAATTGAGCAGAACTACCGTTCTACCCCCAATATTTTATCTTCCGCGTGGAAAGTTATTCAAGGTAACGAGGCGCGGGTAGATAAAAAGCTCTGGACCGAAAATTCCGAAGGGAACAATGTCAAAATAATTGAAAACCTAAATGAAATAGAAGAAGCCCAGCGGATAGTTGACGAAATAAATTTATTACGGTCTCAAAATAAATGTTCGCTGAACAGTTTCGCGGTATTTTACAGGACAAATGCGCAGTCTCGTGTTTTTGAAGACGCTTTCAGGCGCGCCGGCATTCCCTACGCGGTAATAGGGACTCTCCGGTTTTACGAACGCGCTGAAGTTAAAGACATCATTGCTTATTTAAGGCTTGTTCACAATAGTGATGACGATATAAGCTTTAAAAGGATAGTAAATGTTCCGCGCCGGGGCATAGGAAAAACTTCTCTGGCTATTTTGAGCGAATATGCCCAATCTAACAGCATATCTTTGTGGGGCTCATTGAATAATTTATCGGAAATTATTTTGCCTCCGAATGCCGTAAAAAGGCTAAGAGAATTTAAAAAGCTTATAGAAGAATTAAAAGCTGAAAAAAACAAAATGACGGTTGGCGAAATCGCTAAAAATATTCTTGAAAAAACAGGGTATATAAAAGAGCTGGAAGAAGAAGACAGTATTGAATCTCACAACAGGATAGAAAATATCTACGAACTTTTGAATGCTGTATCGGAATTTGAAAAAATATCTCCCGATAAATCTCTTTCGGGATACCTGACTTCAATATCTTTGATCAGCGATATAGACGAATTAAAGGACGATTCTGAAAAAGTTACTCTTATGACGGTTCATCTGGCTAAAGGGCTGGAGTATAAGACGGTTTTTATTGTGGGGTTGGAGGAAGGGCTTTTTCCTATAGGGGAAGCGTCGTTTGAAAAGGATGAGCTTGAAGAAGAAAGGCGGCTGATGTATGTGGGAATGACGAGAGCGAAGGAAAATCTTTATTTGAGCTGGGCTTCCGAGCGGAGGGTTTACGGAAAAGTGAGATGGAACCTTCCGTCCCGTTTTATTGAAGAATCAGGAGTTGAACCTTCATCGCAGAAAAGCCCTGTAATAGACGATCAAAGGGATGCCGTTCTGCATTTTAAGGAAGAAGAGTTTGAAAATCAGGCTGAACAAAAAAGCCCGTACAGTCTTGGAGGAAGAGTCCGGCATATACAGTTCGGAGCGGGAAGGATAATTGACAAGTCCGGCGCGGGAGATGAGTTAAAACTTGTGGTTTTGTTTGATACGGGCCAGTGGAAAAAACTGCTTGTAAAATATGCTAATCTGAGATTGTTGCCGGAACAACAATCTCACCCTGAGCGTAGCGAAGGGTCTCCCGACACGTGAAGGTGCTTTTTTGAGATCCTTCACTTCGTTCAGGATGGCACTTTTGCCTTTGGCAATAGCGTCATTTTGGAATATCGCTAAATTTTTGCTAGAATCCTTATCCATCCGCGAATACGCTATTGCCTGCAAGTTTCGGGCTAGAGATATAAGAGGTTCTCCATTTATATGAAAATAACCAGAAAAGACGTTGAATATGTGGCGCGCCTTGCGAGGCTTAAGCTTACTGAAGAAGAGAAAGAAAAGTTCAGTTCGCAGCTTGAATCAATAATTTCGTATATAGATCAGCTTAATGAACTGGATACCAGAGAAATTGAGCCGACAAGCCATATCCTGGACCTGGAAAATGCTTTTAGGGAAGATGAGGTAAAAAAATCTTCGGCCGAGTTGATCAAGCAAATTTTAAATAACGCGCCAGATCGGGAAGGAAATTTCTTCAAAGTAAAAAAAGTCATAGAATAAATATTCAGCAAAGAAAAACTGCAAATAAAATTAAAACTATTATCCTGAACTTGTTTCAGGGTAAGTCATGTTGAACTTGCCTGCCCGCCGTGCCTGCCCCGCTGATTTGGTTTCAAAGAAACCATGCGGGGGGAGGGGTTCAGCATCTGAAAGACGAGATCCTGAAATAAATTCAGGATGACAATAAAGTTCGGAATGACATTTCTAATAGAGAGGTAAAAAATGATAAGGGCTATTTATTTAAAAAACGGAGAAAGTTCTACGGAAACAAGAGTGGAAAATTTGCCTGCTATCCTGGCTAAAAATCCTACTCTTTTATGGGTTGATATTGTTATTGAAAACAACAGTTTTACCAACGAGGAGATAAGCCTTCTTACGGAAACCTTTAAATTTCACGAGCTTTCAATAGAAGACTGCCTGTTCCCTCAGTATCATCCTAAAATTGAAGAGTTTGAAAATTATGTTTTTGCGGCTATACACGGCGTAAGAGTAAAAGCCAAAGATTTGTCTGATTTTGAAGACGCAATTTACGAGGTTGACATATTTATAGGCAAGAATTTTCTGATTACAGTTCACTCGGGGGAAATACTTTTTATTGACTCAATGTTTGAAAAAGCCAAACTAAAACCGCAGGTTGAACTAAAAAGCCTGGAAAATCTTTTATATAATATTTTTCAAAGGATCATAGTAAGCTTTGAATCGGCTCTTGATAAAATCGGGGACAGGTTTGACCAGCTTGAAGATAAACTTTTGGAAAATCCGACAAAGGAGACAATGCAAGAGCTTTTTTCAATTAAAAAAGTTCTATTAAATTTCAGGAAAATATCGGAACCCCAGCAGAATGTATATATATATTTTACGAGAGAAACTTTAGGATTCATTACAAAAGAGCAAACAGCTTATTTTAGGGACATTTTTTTCCAGTTCGTTAGAATAAACCAGTCTCTTTCTTCGCATAACCAGATGATTGGCAGCATGCTGGAAGTATACGTGTCCGGCGTAACGCTTAAACTTAACGAAGTAATAAAATTTCTTACTGTAATTGCGACAATATTTTTGCCCGCGCTTCTAATTACAAGCTATTACGGAATGAACGTCTTGCCTTTCGCGGAACACAGGATATTTGGAAACGAAAATGTATGGTATTTTGCGTTTTTTATGATTGTTTTAACAACATTTTTAACATACTTGTTTATAAAAAGGAAAAAGTGGTTTTAAATGCCGGCTGATTATTCAAAATTAAGCGCAACTGAACTTTCTCAAAAAATAAAATCTCGCCAGATAAAAAGCGCGGAAGTTGTTTCTGCTTGCCTTGAAACAATTCAAGCCAAAGATTCAAAAATAAAAGCTTTCGTGTCAATTCTAGAAAAAGAAGCCTTAAAAAAAGCTAAAACTATTGATGAGAAAATCTCTAAGGGCGATAATGTCGGCATTTTGGCCGGCATACCCATTGCGATAAAAGACAACATGAATATTAAAGGTTTCAAGACTACCTGTTCGTCAAAAATACTTGAAAACTATGTTGCGCCGTATGACGCGGCGGTGATTGAGAAACTGAAAGAGGCGGACGCAGTTTTTATCGGCAAGACGAATCTTGATGAATTTGCTATGGGTTCATCTACGGAAAATTCCGCGTTCCAGACAACAAGGAATCCTTGGAATACTGAATACATATCAGGCGGTTCTTCGGGCGGAAGCGCAGCAGCGGTATCCGCTTCTATGGCGCCATTATCATTGGGATCAGATACCGGCGGTTCAATAAGGCAGCCGGCGGCATGCTGCGGGGTGGTAGGCATAAAACCGACATACGGCAGAGTGTCCAGATACGGCCTGGTAGCATTTGCATCATCTTTAGACCAAATCGGGCCTTTTTCTTACTCAGTTGAAGATGCGGCTCTTCTGCTTCGGGCAATTTCCGGATACGACAAAAGAGATTCCACATCAGCGAATATCGATGTGCCGGATTACGTTTCTGAAATAAAAAAGGATATTAATGGCATAAAAATCGGGCTGCCGAAAGAATATTTTATTAAAGGAATGGACAAAGAGGTTGAAAAAGCCGTAAGGGATGCAGTAAAGGTTTTTGAGAATCTGGGAGCAAAGATTTCCGAAATTTCTCTTCCGTATACAAAATACGCGGTTTCGGTATACTATCTTATTGCAACTTCAGAAGCCTCGGCAAATCTTGCGCGTTATGACGGCATAAAATATGGTTTTAAGGCCGAAGGGACAAATCTTATTGACGAATATGAAAAGACCAGAGGCGCGGGTTTTGGCGCGGAAGTAAAAAGGCGAATAATGCTCGGCACATACGCCCTTTCGTCGGGGTATTATGACGCGTATTACGGAAAAGCGCAAAAAGTAAGGACCTTGATAAAAAAAGATTTTGACGAGGCTTTCAAAAAAGTTGATATTATATTGACTCCGACAGCGCCAACCCCTGCGTTTAAGATAGGAGAAAAAGCTTTTGATCCGCTTCAAATGTATTTATCGGATATTTTTACAATTTCGTGCAACCTTGCCGGACTGCCAGGGATATCAATCCCTTGCGGATTCTCTGCTTCAGGGCTTCCGATAGGCCTTCAAATTCTGGGAAAGGCATTTAAAGAAGAAGATATTTTGAGATCTGCTTATCAATATGAAAAAAACACTGAATGGAATGAAAAAAGACCGAACATTTAAAAACTATGCAGTTTCTTTTTTAACAATGCCGATAACCTGGCAGTGGAAAAAGTCTGCTTTTTTTACTCGGATTTGGGCAAGAGGAATAATATTCATTTTTTCATTAGTAATAATTTCCACTTCTGCCTATCCTATTATGGATCCGAATTTATCAGAAGACGCCCGGCTAGGAAGCTTGGAACGTTATGTAAAGTTTCAAAGACTTTCAGTAGAAATACAGTCCTACGCAATGAAATTCAGCGGAAAACTCGGCATAGTCATAAAAGATCTTCAGACCAAACAGTCCATTGAAATAAATTCAAGTAATTTGTTTCCCAGCGCAAGCCTGGTTAAGCTTCCAATAATGGCAGCTTATTTTCAGGCCGAAAGAGACGGAAAAATCGATCTTTCCGGAGAACTTACTTTAAAGAAAAGGCACAAAGCCAGGCCAAAAACCGCGATATATAGAATGAGGGCTGGAAGCAAAATTGGAATCAAAGATTTGATAGAAGCAATGATAACGGAAAGCGACAACACGGCCACGAACATGCTGGTAGAAGCAATAGGTTTTAAATATTTGAACAAAGGTTTTGCTAAGTTCGGGCTTTCAAAAACTGACATCAGGCGCGGCATAATGGACCTTCGCAAAAGAAATAGAGGGGTTGAAAATTTCACAACGCCGAAAGATATGGCCTTTTTTCTTGAAAGCATATACCGCGGAGAGCTTGTAAGTTCTGAAGCATCAAGAGAAATGCTCAAGATACTCAAAAGGCAAAAAATCAATGACAGAATACCGGTAAGCTTTCCTGAATCAATTGTCATCGCGCATAAAACGGGGCTTCTTTCCAACGCTGTTTCGGATGTAGGAATAGTTTTTACCAGAAAAGGCGATTTTATAATCTGCATTTTAACTTCAGAAATTACAAGTACTAGAAAAGCAAAAAAGGTTATACGAAGAATTGCCGAATACGCTTATGATTTGTGCTACAGATCAGAAATATAGGATTCTAAAATGGAATTTGAAACAATAATAGGCCTTGAAGTTCATGCCCAGCTAAAAACTTCCTCAAAATTATTTTGCGGCTGCCCCACCGAAATAAACGTTGAACCAAATTCAAATATTTGCCCGGTGTGTACAGGCCAGCCCGGAGTTTTGCCGGTACTAAACAGGAAGGTAGTAGAATATATTATCAAAACCGCCGTAGCGTTGAATTGTTCTATAAATAAAAAGTCAATTTTTGCCCGCAAGCAGTATTTCTATCCTGATCTCCCCAAAAATTATCAAATTTCCCAATACGAGTTTCCGGTCTGCGAGCACGGATTTTTGGAAATAACGCTGAATGAGTCAAAGAAAAAAATCGGAATAACACGCATTCATTTGGAAGAGGATGCGGGAAAACTTCTGCACGCTATCGGCTCGCGCGAGCTTGATTATTCTCTTGTAGATTATAACCGCACCGGAGTCCCTTTAATGGAGATAGTTTCTGACGCAGACCTGAGGTCGCCTGAAGAAGCGTATGAGTATCTTTCGGCGCTAAAAAATATTCTTGAATATTTAGAAGTATCTGACTGCAACATGGAAGAAGGAAAATTCAGGTGCGACGCAAATATTTCCCTGCGTCCGGTAGGACAAAAGGAGTATGGCGTAAAAACCGAGTTGAAGAATATGAATTCGCTTTCCGGAGTTCGGGACGCTCTGAAATATGAGGTTGTAAGGCAGTCCGAAAATTTAGGGTCCGGCCAAAAAATCGTTCAGGAAACCCGGCTTTGGGACGCAGAAACTAAATCCAGCCGTTCAATGAGATCCAAAGAAGAAGCGCATGATTATAGATATTTCCCCGAACCCGATCTTTTGCCTATAAATCTTGACGAAAATTTTATTGAAGGCCTCAAAAAAACTCTGCCTGAACTGCCCAAACAAAAATTTAACAGGTTTGTTAAAGAATTCGGGCTTTCAGAATATGACGCAAAAGTTATAACTGCAGATAAATATTTGGCTGATTTTTATGAAAACGCTTTAAAAGAGGCGTCCAAAGAAGTGAGTGTTGGCGATGCGTCCAAACCTATAGCTAACTGGCTCACCACTGAGCTGATGGGAAAACTAAACGCATCCAATAAAACGATAAAAGAATCCGCTGTTTCATCAAAAAATCTTGCGGAGCTGGTTTGCCTTATAATTGACGGCACAATTTCCGGAAAAATCGGCAAAACTGTTTTTGAGGAAATGATGGGTACCGGAAAAGACCCATCGGCAATTGTAAAGGAAAAAGGGCTCGTTCAGATTTCAGATCAGGCCGCAATAAAGAAATTATGCGGGGAAGCGGTTTTAGAAAACCCCAAAGCTGTTGAAGAATTTCGGGCCGGCAAAGAACGCGCCCTGGGAGCGCTGGTGGGCGCAGTAATGAAAAAATCCAAAGGAAAAGCTAACCCGCAGCTTGTGAATGAAATTCTTCAAAAACTTTTAGGCAAGTAATCTCTCCTCAAAACACTAATATGCGAACAGAGTTAAATCAAATCAAAAGGTTTTCATATACCGATATTTTAGGATGGTCGGTTTCGCGTTATGATAAGTTCCAGACGTGCAAGCGTCAGTACTATTACGATTATTACGCAAAACATGACCAGGAATTTCCAAAGGAAAAAATTGAATCATTAAAAAAAATGACATCTATTCCTCTTGAAATTGGGAATATTTTTCATGATACGGTAAAAATTCTTTTGGAAAGGCTTCTTGTAAGCGAAAAGCCCGTTAATAATGAAAAATTCCTGGATTACATCCATAAGATGACCGAGCAATACTGCAAAGTCAAGATATTTCGCGAAGTTTATTACAAAGAAAAAGAAAAAATTGAAACGGATAAAATATTTGAAAACCTTAAAAATATAGCAAATAATTTTATTGAAAGCCGCAGATACCAATGGATACTGAAAGAAGCCGTAAGCAACAAAACCGGATGGATAATTGAACCTCCGGGATACGGCGAAACAAGGATAAACGGGATAAAAGCATATTGTAAGGTGGATTTTCTTTTTCCTGTGAAAGAAAAACTTTATATCCTGGATTGGAAGACAGGCAAACCGGACGAAAGAAAACATAAAAAACAGCTTGTTGGCTACGCAACCTGGGCATATTTTCATTTTGAAGCAAATCCTGAAAACATACATCCTATTATTGTTTATCTTCAGCCAAGTTTTTCGGAAATGGAACTATCGGTAAAAGCGGAAGAGATTCAACAATATTCTGAAGCAGTAAAAAAGGAAACCGAAGAACTGCATTCATTTTGTAAAGATATAGGCCTCAACATACCTAAAGAAAAAGAAGAATTTCAAAAAACAGAAAATTTGCCCGTATGCAGGTTCTGTAACTACCGCGAACTATGCGACAGATGATTTGGGGACACACAACTTAATTGGTTTTACTTTATACTTCATAATATAGCGGTTTAATTAAGTAGTGTGTCCCCAAATTACGAGCTTTGCCAAAGGCAGTAGATCCCGCATGGTTTCCTCGAAACCAAAGCAGCGGGACTCCATTGAATTAGATTAAGGAAGTCGCAGTAGGTAGGGGTTAGGTTAAAAGCTTTCCCTAAAACCTACCTACTACCTACTAATCCCTGCCCTTAGGGGGTTTAAAATGAAACTGATAGTAAGCTGGCTTGTTAATGCTATCGCGCTAGTAATTGTTTCAAAAATCATACCCGGCATATATGTCCAGGATTTTTCAGTGGCAATGTTTGCAGGGTTAATTTTTATACTTTTCAACGTTTCTTTAAAACCTTTAATACTGCTAGTAACATTGCCGCTGAATTTGCTTTCACTTGGGATTTTTACCCTTTTTATAAACGGATTTCTGTTTTATTTAGTTTCAAAAATGATCGGCGGATTTTTCATTTCCGGATTTTGGAGTGCTTTTTGGGGGGCATTATTTTTTAGCATAACTAATTTTGTCCTAAATATTTTTATGAACCCCTGGAAAAAATACAGAGTCAATTTTTATGGCACAAAATCTCATCAAAGTTCAAGGCACAATAATGCAATAGATGCAGAAATTGTGCCGGAAAAAGAAAAAAATAAAAAACTGTTAAAGGAATAGGTGTTTTAATGATAACAAAACAGCTTATTGAAACAATATACCGAGCAGCAAATATTCAAAGGTGGAACGACCATGTTCGGCCTGTGGGTTTTGCGGAACTTGATAAACAGGCCCACAAGATGATAATTGCATACGTTATCGCAAAGTTTGAAGAATCTGCAGGCGGTACAATAAACTGGGAAAATCTGATTGAAGGCGGAATTTTTGAGTTTTTTCATAGGGTCAAACTTACGGATCTAAAACCCGATGTATTCCATGAACTTATGGAAAAAAAGGGAATTCAGCTGAATAACTGGGTCATCAAAGAGCTTGATAAGGACGTGCAAAAGCTTGGGCAAAGTTTTAAATCGCGTTTTGAAAAATATCTTAGCGACAAAAAATATGCGGAAAAAGAAAAAAAGGTTCTTGAAGCGGCGCACTATTTTGCCACTAATTGGGAATTCAGGATTATATATGAGATGAACAAAACGCTGCACGGGATAGAAAAAACAAAAGAGGAAATTGAAAACAAAATAAAAGATTATTACGATTTGGCGGGCGTAAAAAAGATTGTTGAAAATAAGCATTACTACGGTTTCTTGGATGTGTGCGGGCAGTTAGGATTTCAGCAAAGATGGGCCCAAATGCGAATGATGCCCAGGACCTCGGTTTTAGGCCATATGATGATAGTGGCAATTTTGACTTACCTTTGTCTGATGGATAAAAATTTGAGCAAAAAAAGAATGTATAACAATTTTTATTGCGGTTTATTTCATGATTTGCCTGAAGTTATGACGCGGGACATCATAAATCCGGTAAAAACCTCTATTCCAGGTTTGGATGATATCATAAGAGAGTTTGAAAAAAAACAGATTGAAGAAAAAATACTGCCTCTTTTGCCGTCTGAATGGCATGAGGAAATTAATTATTTTGTGCAGAACGAATTCAAAAATAAGATAATGAAAAACGGCAATGTTTCAGAAGTAAAGGAAATTGAGGAAATTAATAACTCGGACGAATTTTCGCCGATTGACGGAAAATTTATTGAAGCCTGCGATAAGTTTGCTGCGTTTGTTGAAGCGTGTCTTTCAATAAACTATGGTATAAAGTCCAGAGAACTTGACGATGCAAAAGAAAAACTTTTTGAAAAATTCGGAAATAAGGAAATATCAGGATTTAAGTTTAATTCCCTTTTTAAGCATTTCGCGGAAACAGTTTATAAACCTTAAAACGGCAGGTTAAGAATAAGACAGGTTGAGGTTAAGGAAAACTAATATTTTTAGGTCTTTACTTAGCCTAAGCCTGTTTCATTCTCAACCTGCAGTAAGAGGATGCCATCGATTTAATATTTACGTTTAAACTTGACGAAAAATTGCAGAAACGATTCTTTGCGTCCATTGATGATAAAAAATCAAGGATCTATTACGAAAAAAAGAAGGAATACCCTGCCTGGACAAAACTAAAATTTCACCGCTGTTCTAACTGCACTTTAAGCAGCAGCTTTTGTCCGGCAGCCTGCGTAATTTCTGAGCCGGCATTGGCTTTTTCAGATTCAGCTTCATGCAAACCAGTTTTATTTACAATCCACATAAATGGAAAATCAACCGATTATAAAACTACTCTTGAAGAAGGATTAAGCACTTTATATCAATATTTTCTATGGCCAAGCAATTGCCCCATTTTCGGAAATATGAATTTTCTTTTATCAAATATATTGCCCGGCAAAACAGTCAATGAATTTGCCTCAAGCGCGATCAAGTCATACATCCGCCATAATCCAACAATTGATTTATCCAAAATAAAGGCAAATTTCTTTAACTTATTCCTGCAAGCCAGGGCTGCCAATAAATATTTTTTGAAACGATTATCGGAATTTTCAAACGGGGATGCTAACCGAAACGCTCTTTCCTTAATTGATAATTACTGCCTTAAAATAATCAATTTAGAAAAAAAAGGTATGCTGGATAAATATTTTGAAAAAGTTTAGAAACCTTCGGCATCCTTAGGAAGGGTGATAATTGTCGGCCCTTGTGCTTCTTCGGGAGGATAATAATCTTTAGGTTCGGTTCCTTTAATGAATGCTTCTAGATATGCGTTTGGAGAACTGGATAAAGCCAAGAGACCGGTTTTTGAGTCAATAAGCGAAAATACTACCCCTTCCGGAGGAGTAAAATTCAGTTTCGGTTCGCCTCTTAACGCTTCACGCATAAAATTTGTCCAAATCGGGCAGGCAATATGCCCACCGGTCATTTTTTCTCCCAAGGGAAGCAAAGTGTCATATCCCACCCAGACTCCCGCAACGAGCTGAGGAGTATATCCTATAAACCAGGCGTCAGAAAAATCGTTGGTTGTCCCGGTTTTTCCTGCGCAAGGCCTTCCAAGCCAGGATGCAGCAAGCCCTGTACCGCGTTGAACCACTCCCTTTAATAGATTCGTCATAACAAAACAAAGCTGGGGAGATAAAACCTCGCTTTCATTCGGCATATTTTCTTCCAAAATTCTTCCGTCTTTATCTTCGATACGAACTATTGCATAAGGTTCCGTTCTAATTCCTCCGGACGCTAAAACGCCGAAAGCGCTAGTCATTTCAATTAAAGGTACTTCGCTTGCCCCAAGAGCCAGGGACAATGTGGGCATCAAAGGGCTTTTTATTCCCATTTTCCGGGCATATTCAACCGCTTTCTTCGGCCCCATTTTTTCAAGTACTTCAACAGCGCACACATTTAAGGAGTGTTCGATTGCGGTGCGAAGCAGAACTTTTTCAAAATATTTGTTCCCGTAATTTTGAGGATACCATACTTTCATAGGATCTTTTAAGTCTTCAGGGGGAAGAGTTGTAAGGTAATCGGTAGTGTTTGCTACAAGGTTCCAGTTAATACCGTCATAAGTGTATACTCTCGGTATATCATCCAAAACAGAAACAGGAGTAAAACC
>JAPLKN010000153.1 GCA_026388075.1 Elusimicrobiota bacterium | reverse complement strand
GAAAGTTATCTTTATCCCGGGCCGATCCAGTATTATGGCCCGTCAAAAGTAACTTATTTAACGACCAAGACATTGCTATACGAACAAAAAAAGAATAAGGATTCCTAAATCTAGCTAAAATAAAAGGAGATTAATTATCGTGATAAATAACAAAAGAAGGCTATTTTTATTACTAGTTTCGTTAATCTTTGTTTCAGGATGCGCAGTTCATTCAGTTATTAGCCGTACATATAACTTCAGTTCCGTCAGAAGAATAGGAGTCCTTAAAGTATCAAGCCGTCAGAGCCCGGTTAAAGGTGTAGAAGATATGTTTGCCCAATATCTTATTAAAGAAGGTTTTACCGTAGTTGAGCGTTCAAAACTTAAGGAAATAATGAAGGAAAATAAGATCGGGGCTGAAGGCGCAATTAATCCCGAGATGACAAAACAATTGGGAAAACTTCTTGGCGTTGACGTCCTTCTTATCGGAGAAATTACTTCTTATACTCCGGAAAAAGAAACAACAACAATCGCTGAAAGTGAAAATACGTTTATTGAACCGGTTTATTCACTCGTAAAAAAAGAAGTTGACGGCAAAACAATTGAGGTAATAGAACAAACCGGCACGAAAATACGCAAAGAGAGCAATAGAACTCCTATTACATTTACAACATCACCGCAGGTTAGTTTGATAGCCAAACTGGTTGACGTTGAAACGGCTGAAGTTGTTTGGGTAGGATCTATTACAAAACAGGGAAGTTCGCCTGCTGATGCCGCAGAAAGCGCTGTTGATTACCTTGTAAAAAATCTGGGTAAAGACATAAATTCTGTATTAGGAAAAAACAAAAAATAATGAATAAAAATAGGCCGTTAAACTTGCTTATTATCAGCATTCTTGAAATTTCTTTTGGCCTATTGGCTTCTTTTGAGCTAATAAATCTTTTGACTTACAAAATGAGAACCGGAAATAATCTCGGTATGGAAGGGCTGCTTTTTCCTGCTGTCGCATCTTGTTCGTTGTATCTTTTTTTGGGAATTTTAATTTTATTTAAAAATAAAATTGTTAAAATTATTCACTTAATATTCGTTCCCCTTATAACATTAGTTTTAATAAGCAGCGCATTTGTTATAGGGATTAAAACCGCAAAAGATATTTTCTTGCTTCTAGTCTGCCTTTCTGTAGGATTCATTTCAGCAATATATCTTTCCCAATCAAAATAAAAAAATCTGAGAATGAAGCTCTATGGTCTTACGACCATAGTATCTTTGGTTTCTTCGGCGAAATCCGCCGTCCTTCTTCGCATTTCCGCCATAGGCGAGACTTCGCCAATTGGCGAGCATCTCTTAAAAGAAGTTAGGAGTTTTCCCTGCCTCCGCCATTGGCGGACGGTGCGAAGGCGGATAAAAGAAAGAAAATTAAAAAGGTATGGTTTGTTTTTGGTTAGTAAGAAACTGCCTGCGGATTAAAAGGCCAGTAATAAAATAATAGAAGACTATATAGAGCTGAGTATATCTGTAAAAAATGATTACGAAGCGCTATTTTATATAAACGGCATACGACTCTTTCTTCTGCACTTCGCTTTCCCAGCTTCTTCTGTAGGCAAAGGTTATAAAAATCGTTCCCTTCTTTAAAGCTTTAAACTGCCAAACTTCGTTTCCGGGATTTCCTGCCGATTTACTTTTTGCAGTAAATGTTTTGTTTAAAACTGTCAGGAAGGATTTATCAATCGGATTTTGCATCTGCCAGGTATAACCTGTAGTGGGGTTTGCCTGGAGCTTGATTTGGAAAGTTTGCCCCGGTTTGACCGTGATGCGGTGAGCATCGGAAGTTTTTTGGCTCTTAGATGCCGAGAACGATGTTAAAACAAATCCTAAGAAGATTAGACTTAAAAGGATTGATTTTTTCATGCAATAATTCTACTAAATGTTTAAACATATTTCAAGACCTGAACCTTTACCCCGTTAGAAATAGTGAAGCGATAAGAAGAATCAATAACTGCAGAGATTGGCAAAATACGGCTTTTCGCTGTTTTGTGAATAAACAGGTATTAAACTATTTCTAACGGGGTTTATTATTATTAACCCTCATCAAAGGAATAATGCCTTAATTATTTGTTATTTGCGAATAACAAGTATTTTTGATAAAATTCAGAAGAGAATAAAAAGATAGATTATGCCAATAAGAGGACTGAAATGGCTTTGACAAAGATAATTTGTACTCTAGGGCCGGCATCGGAAAAAACGAATGTTCTGCTTTCAATGATTAAAGCCGGCATGGATGTTGTGAGATTAAATTTTTCGCACGGGAACCATAAGAAACACCTTGAAAGGATATTGTCGGTCAAAAAGCTGAACAAAAAATATAATAAGAAGATAAAAATATTGGGAGACCTGGAAGGTTACCGCATAAGAATAGGAAGGCTCAAAAATGGCGGACCTGTAAAAGTAAAAAAAGCCGGAAAATTATTTTTGACTAAGCAAAAGGTTCTGGGAGAAGGAAATATAGTTCCATTAGATTACGAAGGGCCCTTATCCATTATAAAAAAAGGGCAATATATTTACATTGATGATGGAAATATAGCGTTAAAGGTTGAATCAGTCGGGAAAGATACTCTTAAGACGGAAGTTATTGTCTCCGGATTAATAAAGGAACATAAAGGCATTAATATGCCCGAGGTGCATCTCGATTTTGAAGGCCTTACTGAAAAAGATAAAAAAGATTTGGATTTTTGTGTTGATAACGGCGCGGACTTCATTGCTCAGTCTTTTGTTAGAACCAAGAAAGATATCTTGGCGATTAAAGAATATCTTAAAAAGAATGCGGATAAAGTAAAAATTATTTCAAAGATTGAAAACAGGGAAGGAATAGATAATATTGACGACATCATTAGTGTTAGTGACGGTATTATGATAGCTAGGGGTGATCTTGGCGTGTCTATACCCATTTATGAAGTTCCCGTATTTCAGAAAGAGATAATAAAAAAATGTAACCGCGCAAAAAAATTTGTTATTACAGCTACTCAGATGCTTGAGAGCATGACAGAAAATAGAATCCCGACAAGAGCTGAGGTTTCTGATGTTGCTAATGCAATATTTGACGGTTCAGATTATGTTATGCTTTCCGCTGAAACGGCGGTTGGAAACTATCCGGTAGAATGTGTGGAACTAATGGACAGAATAATTTCATATGCTGAGAAAAGCAGGTTCTATCTCAAATAAGGGAGGTATTTTATGGTTTATTTGATTGTCATGCTGTTAGTGGCTTTTGCAGCAGTTGTCGTAGCGCTTCAAAACCCGATACCTATAGCCGTGACATTATTAATGTGGAGGCCGGTAAGCACTTTGGCATCGGTTATTTTGATTTCGTTTGCCATAGGACTCCTTTTGGGTATTTGTATTATGATACCCATGCTTTTAAAGAAAAAAAGAAAAATTATCGAGCAGCCGAAAGAAGTTCCGTCACCGGAAGTTGAAAAAAAACAGGAAGAACCTGTTTTAAAAAGTAAAGAAAATTTTTTTAAGAAAATTTTTCGGAGAACTAAATGAAAAAAATTATCTCAAATCTGATTGTAATTAGCCTGCTCAGTTATTCAACTCTTTACGGCTACATTGCTGTAAATGAAACAATCGGGCCTCACGATTACAGGACAACCTATGCCGAAATTTTTGCTCCCCTTTCCCGAAGCACTACCGTAAGCGCAAGTTATACCTCTTCAAGCTATTCGGGGTCTTCAAGCAGGATAAGCTACGGAGGCGAAGTTAATACCAAAGTAAATAGAAATATAGATGCTGGGGCAGGTTTTATTCTTTCACCCGAAAGAGGCGGATTAAAATATACCGCCTGGGATGTTTCAGGAGGTTATACGTTTGGCGAAAGAGATTTTAAAGTCCGTTTAGGGATGTATTTCCAGGACACTATATATGAACAGCAAACCTCAGGTGATTCAAGAACCTTAAACCAGTATATTTATTGTCCGTCAATAAAATTGACAATTTTAAGAAGCCTGAAAATAGGATTTAATACAGCGCTATTTACTTATTCTGAAAATGTTAATTCTTTTGGCGGTTCAGTTGAACCTTGGTCGTTAAGAAATAACCGCGATTTGGGCGGAATAATCGGTGTAGTTGGGGATTTTCCATCGCGGACAGAAACTATAGGTGTTGCATACCGCATTGTTAAACCTCTTGAAGTGTACGGTGAATGGAGCAGAATATTTTATGAACGGTCATCTTATTCCGACACCTTAAACGCTTTCGGAATGAGATATTTTCTTACCGAAAATTTTGCTTTCAGCGTGAACTTTATTGCCTATAACGATGAAACATATAACACTTTAGGATTTGGATTGTACTGGTAATATGGCCAAAGACAAAGTAATGTTATGTAAAGGAATTCATTGATTTTACTGTTTCAAAAGAAATAGAATTAACTTCAATTTGAATAAAAAAGGAGGAAGACATGAAGAGATTAGGTTTTTTTATTGTTTTATGCAGTTTAGTTTTTTTGGCAACTACGTATGTCTTTGCGGCGAAAGCCAAAGCAGGAAAATCAGCAGTTTCTGTTTCAGCGAACAGAGTGCTTCAGGGCGACATAATTGATAATATGTGCGCGAACAGTAATGAGGCAAACCTCGGCGCATTTGTTAAAACGCATACAAAAGCGTGCGCGCTTATGCCTGCATGCAAGGCAAGCGGTTATTCAATTTATACTACGGACGGAAAACTGATTCCCATAAGCAAGTCCAGCGACAAAATGGTAGTTAATTTCTTAAATCAAAAAGACAGTGTCCTGCAGATTACCGTTAACGGCAAAACTGAAGGGAAGAACTTCAAGATAAGTTCCATAACCAACAGAAAATAATTTAAATGAAATTTAATAATAACCGGCGGGGTACTTTAAAATATTTATGATAAAAAAAATATCCTTATTTATTAGTGTTTTTTCTATGATTGCTGTCTTAGCTGTTAAAATACCCGGGCAGGAAACTGAAACCCTCAGTTCGCTTATTAAAAGAGCGAAGAACAATAATCCTGAAATTCTTGCTGCGCGCGCCCGGTGGCAGGCATCCAAATCAAAAGTGGTTCAGGAAAAGACGTGGGAAGATCCGTCGCTCATCGTTGAGTACTGGAGTATCCCCGAAGGCGGTTTTGATGTTTCATCAGCGATGGAAAAGATGTACGGGATAAGCCAGAAAATACCATTTCCCGGAAAGAACTACTTCAAAGGAAAAACAGCAAAAGCGTTCGCTGATGAAATAGAATGGGCATACAAAGATACCGAGCTTAATATCCTTCAGCAGCTTCAGGCCTCCTACGGCGAATATTATTTCCTTTCAAAAGCAATAGAAACCTACGGCCTGTACGTTGACATTATGAAGTCGTATGCCAAAACCGCCGAGTCAAAATACGTGGTAGGGAAAACAACCCAAAATGACGTGCTTAAAGCGCAGATAGAAACCGAAAAAATGTCCGCGATGATAACCAATCTTTCGCAGGAAAAAGAAACGAAAAAGGCGCAGATAAATTTACTGATAGGCAAAGGGCCGAGCGAAGCGCTCGGAAATCCGGAGGAACTGTTGCCCGCGCCGATAGGCCTGACAATTGAAGAGCTTACCACCCGGGCTCTTCAAAACAGCCCGCTTTCAAAGATGCAGGAAGCCCGTTTTGAGCAAAGCGTATATAGAAAAAAGTCCGCGAATCTTGAATACGCTCCGGACTTTGACCTCGCCTTCCGCAGAAAAAAGGTGAACGAGGAGTGGGCGGGTTCGGATATTATGCTCGGCATAAACATTCCGTTATGGTTTTGGAAAAAGCGTGCCGGCGTTATTGAAATGGCCCGTGAAAAAGAAGCGTCAAACCAGGACAACTTAAACGCCAAACTGATGGTTCAGTATCTGATAAAAGAACACACCGTTGCCTTAGACAATACCCTGCGTCTCATCAATCTCTACCGCGACAGCATTATCCCGAAAGCGGAACAATCCGTGAAGGTTTCGGGATCGGCGTACAAGGCAGATAAACGCGATTTTCTGGAATTTCTAACGAGCATCTCAGCCCTGCTTGATTATAAATTATCTTACTACCAATATATCGCCGATTATTACCGCGATCTGTCTGAACTTGAAGCGGCGGTGGGGGTAGCTCTGAATTAGAGTTTGCTACCCTGATTACAGTGATTATAAGATCGATTACACAGATTAGTGGCTGTTGAGGACTTTTTCAACAGACACTAAAATAGGAAGGTATTTAATGAAAACTAAAATTCTTATTATCGGTTTATGTTGCCTGTTTTTGCCTTTTACATTTTCTTCGTGTTCAAAACATTCATCGGTAGCAAACGCAAAAACGAAGGTCAAATACTGCTGTTCTATGCATCAAAATTATGCCGCTGCCAAGTCAGGCAAGTGCCCGGTCTGCAATATGGACCTTGTCCCCGTTGAAACACCGCAGAAAGAAACGGTCAAAAAGACCGTCATGTACCGCTCAACAATGAACCCGAGCGAAGTTTCGGATAAGCCCGGAAAGGATTCCATGGGGATGGAAATGGAACCTTTTGAGGTAGGGGAAGCGCCTGTATCGCAGAAAGTTGAGGGCCTTGCCCCGATAAACATATCGCCCGAAAAACAAAAGATGATAGGTGTTCAAACGGCCGAAGCCGAAGTAAGAGAGCTCAAAAGAACAATTAGGACGGTCGGAAAAGTAGCTTACGACCCTGACCTGTATTATGCCGAGGAAGAATTTATAAGTTCGCTTAAGACTTACGGGCAGTCAAAGGCCGGCGGTAATGCAGATTCAGGGGCAAAATCCTTACTGGATGCTTCCAAGTTCAAGCTGAAACTGATGGGTTTAAGCGAAGGGCAGGTAAATGAGCTAGCCTCAAAAGGCGTTCCCGACAAGACTCTTCTCATAACCGAAGGGAGTTCTCGTGCCTGGGTTTATGCTTCAATTTATGAAGATGATTTGGGATTTGTTAAACCTAAAATGAAAGCGGAGATAACTTTACCTTCTGTTCCGGATAAAATATTTCAGGGACAAATTATCGCCGTGAACCCTACGCTTGATCCCGAAACAAGGAACACTACGGCAAGAATTTTAGTTACTAATTCGTCAAATATCCTTAGGCCAGAGGTGTATGTTAATGTAAACATATATGTTCCGTTGGGCAAAAAATTATCCGTTCCCGCTAATGCCGTGTTTGATACAGGGGTAAGAAAGGTTGTTTTTGTTGACAAGGGGCAGGGCAACCTTGAACCCAGGGAAATTGTTGTCGCGTTTGCCGCGGATGATTATTACGCGGTTGATTCGGGTCTTAGTGCGGGGGATATGGTAGTCACAAACGCCAACTTCCTTATCGATTCCGAAAGCCAGCTGAAGTCGGTGAGATAGCATAAAGTGCCTGCCCTGAGCGCAGTCGAAGGGTCATTCCCGTCCGCCGCGGCGGATTATCGGGAATCCATGAAAGCCGTCATTGCGATACCCGCTAGGGCGGGGAGAAGCAATATCAGTAGTTGCTCAACTTTAACCTGTTGCACTCCTAACTTTGCAGTTCGGGCAGCGGGGGAAGATTGAAAAGGATTTACGATTTCTAAAACTTATCTAAACTAAGAGGCACAATGAAGCTTGTTTCTCAACATGATCGTATAGAACAGAGGATATTCGTTATTCGCGGGCAGAAAATAATGATTGATAGAGATCTTGCTGAACTATATGAAGTGCCTACAAAAGCCCTCAATCAAGCTGTAAAAAGGAACAAAGAACGATTTCCGCAAGAATTCATCTTCCAGTTAACGAGAAATGAAAAAAATGAACTGGTCACAATTTGTGACCGGTTCAAACCTCTTAAACATTCTTCAGTTTTGCCTTATGCATTTACAGAACATGGCGTTGCAATGTTAGCAAGTGTTCTTAAAAGTGACACCGCTGTGAAAATAAGCATTTCAATAATAAAAACTTTTGTTAAACTTAGACAATTTGTTTCTACTCATAAGGCATTAGCTGAAAAACTTGACAAATTGGAGCAAAAGTATGAAAAGCATGATCGGGAAATTCAGAATATTTTTGAAGCTATACGGCAATTAATGATAGTTCACGATGAGCCAAGAAGAAAAAAAGTGGGATTTTTGAAATAAGCAGTTGCCGTTCTCAACCTTGGAGTTCGAGGGGGCGGCTCAATGCCAGGAATGAAGATGTAATGGCGGCGACCTCCATAAGTCTCGCTAAATCGGAGCCCCGCTGTCTTGGTTTCATAGAAACCATGCGGGGGGATGGATATGGGGGATAAGAAGTAGTTTAACTGGAAGAAAACAAATAGGGATAATATGCAAAAAGAACAAGCGAAAGAAAATCTAAGAAAACTAGTAGAGAAATTTGAACGGGAGTTCGCTTCCGGGCAAACCAATGAATATAGCGAAGAAGCAACGAAAATCGGATATGTACAACCGTTTTTGAAGGATGTTCTTGGCTGGGATGTAAATGATATAAACGAAGTTAAGCCCGAACATAAGGTTTCAAGAGGACGAGTAGATTATAGTTTAAAAATTGATGGCAAATCTGAAATATTTGTTGAAGCCAAGGCAATAAGGGAAGACCTTAATAAATTTGTTTCACAGGCAGTTAACTATGGGTATAATCATAAAGATGTCCCTTTTGTTATGCTTACTGATTTTGAAGGATTAAAGTTATTTGATGTAACTATAAAACCAGATTTAAAAAATTATAGAAAGGGTCTAAAATTAGACCTGAATTGGAAAGAATACTTAGATGAATTTGATGAAATTTGGAAGCTTTCTAAAGAATCCGTACTAAACGGAGAGATTAACAAACTTCTTACAGCCAAAGCGAAAGAAAAGATACCTGTTGATAAGGCTGTTCTTGATTCGCTAGAAAACTGGCGGTTATCTCTGGCAAAAGATATTTACAAGAATAACCACAAATTGTTTTCCTCAGATAACTCCGAAGCTAATGCGGATTACCTAAAATCAATCACTCAAAAACTTCTTGACCGAATTATCTTTATTCGTTTTTGCGAGGATCGCGCCCTTTATCAAGGTGCAAAACTCAATAATATTTTTGAAGAGCGTACTGGTTCTGTTGGAACAAAAGCTATGTTGTTTTTGAAGGACACCTTTGCTGGTTATCGCCGTGCATTCGATAGCGATCTGTTTCTTGCTCAACCTTGGGAAGGTGAACTTGCAATAGATTTTGAAGTAATGAAAGAAATTGTAATGGACACGTATAATCCCTACCAGTTTGATGTGATCCCATTGGAAGTGCTCGGTAGTATTTATGAGCAGTATTTGGGACATACCATACATTTAACTGAGCAACAAGTCAGATACGTTGAGAAAGCAGAAGTGCGTAAGGCTGGGGGAGTATATTATACGCCGGAATATATTGTTGACTATATTGTCAAAAATACAGTAGGTAAACTGCTTGAAGAATTAACACCCGCAAAAGCAAAGAAAATAAAAATACTTGATCCTGCCTGCGGGTCGGGCAGTTTTCTAATACGTGCTTATGGGGAAATGTTGGGATACTATAAACGATTAAAAAAAGAATCCCGCAAGAAGGGTGCTGAAAATCAGCAAGGATTGGATTTAAAACATGAGGAAGCGGAAGCTAGGTTAACTATTCCTGAAAAATGTGAGATATTAAAGAATCATATTTTTGGAGTTGATATAGATGAACAAGCAGTAGAAGTAACAAAGCTTTCTTTAATGCTTAAAATGTTGGAAGATGAACACGGGGTGCCTGTAGGCCAAGGGATACTTCCGAAACTGGAAGGGAACATCAAATGTGGGAATTCTCTCATTTCGGGCAGTACGCTTGAAATGAAAAAATATTTTGGTGATGATTATTATAAAATAAGAGAGTTCAATTGGAAAGAACGCTTCAATTCTATTATGGATAACGGTGGTTTTGATGTGGTGATTGGAAATCCACCATATGGATATATGATCTCTGATGAACAGCAGAAGTATTTCTCAGAAGTTTATATAAATCAGGACTATCAAAAAGATTTGTATTTGTTATTTTTAGAACGATATGAAGAGTTCCTTAAAGAGCAAGGTCTGCTTGGTGTTATAGTTTCAAATACTTGGTTGCAGTCTTTACGTTTGAGAAAAATACGTTCATATTTAGCGACAAAATACTCTTGGGATAGAATCCTCTTATTGCCAGAAAAAGTATTTAGTGCGGTTGTAGATACCCATGTTTTAATCTTCAAAAATACAAGGAAAGGGATACAAAATAATGACTCTGTAATAATTGATATTAGGCAAAAAGACAAAATTAACTTTAAGCAAAAATTAAGGGGTAAGGATATTCCCAAAACAGGTGAACCAATTAATGTGTCCAGTTCATCGGAAATAAAAGGCATAGTTGACAAGATTCTTTCTAATTCAACTTCATTAAGTGAGAAATGTGACGTTTATAATGGAGTGAAACCGTTTGAAAAAGGTAAGGGTGATCCTCCCCAAACTGACGATGTGGCAAAAGGACAAATTTATGTTAAAAAAGGTGAAAGGCCTTCAAAAGAATGGAAACCATTGTTAAGGGGTAGTCTAATTAATAGCTATCCCGGCGAGACGGACGAGGAGTTCCAGACACTTTTGGACTTCGTCGAGGAGATGCGCTTCGACCGCGTCGGGGCATTCCAATTCTCGTTTGAATCGGGCACGGCCTCCGAGGCGCTTGGGGACCCGGTACCTGCCGAGGTCAAAGAGAAGCGTTATCAAAGGCTGATGGAACT
>JAPLKN010000152.1 GCA_026388075.1 Elusimicrobiota bacterium | reverse complement strand
AACAAAAGACAAAAAGATAGAAAAAACTCATCCCGGAATAGCAAGGATAAAAGAGTGGATAGATCAGGAATTTGCCAAAGGAAGAATAAATTTTGTTTCAGATGATGAAATGCTTGATTTAGTTAAAAAGTATTTGCCGGAATATTACCCCAAAAACAAAAAATGAGAGTTTTTTTGAAAATCAAGAAGTTTTAAATAAAAGGGACAATTTCTTTAGAGAGAAACTGTCCCTTTTTAGTTTTAAAATACCATGAAAATTCCTATTAGCGGAAAATTATTAGCAACGAAACTATCCATTAGATACAAAGTGCTGGTGCTTTTTGCTGCTGCTATTGTTTTGCCGGCCGTTTTTTTCGGGATAATAATAACTTCCATCAGCAGGCAGACTCTGAGGGATTCAATATTTTATCGGCAGGAAGAAATTGTGAGCCGGCTTGCGGACAGGATAAACGCGCAGCTTGATTTGCATTTAAAGCTGCTCTCTTTAAAAAGCGACATAGTTTCTCTTCCCGAGGCGCAGAAAACAAAATATATTAAGAACATTTTTGATAAAGGAAACGCGTTTTCAGAAATAGCTATTTTAGATTCAAAAGGCAAAGAACAGTTTAGATATCCAAAAGTGAGTTTGAAGAAAAAAGATAAAAGAAAATCCGATTCAATAAAGTCAGCAGTATTCAAAAATAATGTCAGCCAGGTATTCCTTTCAGATAAAGACAATCCTTCTATGTTCATTAAAACACCGATTTCAAATAAAAACAGTATAGTGGCAAAACTTGATTTTAAGCAAATCTTGGCCTGGATCAATGAAATTAAGATTGGCGAATCCGGCTTGGCGTTTATTGTTGATAAGAAAGGGAATCTAATTGCCCACAGAGAAATTGAAAGAGTGCAGGTGCGCTCTAATTTTGCAAATCTGCCGGTTGTAAAAGACTTTATAAATTCCAAAGGATCTTCAGCCAAAAAATGGCGCGAATACTATGATGAAAGAAATCAAAAAGTAGTTGCTTTGTATAAATCAATTCCTAGGCTTGGATGGGCGGTTGTAACTCAGATACCCTCCAAAGAAGTTTATGAGCCGATTACAAATATGTATAACAGCATAATTGTCTGGACAGCATTTTGGATAATCATATTTCTTTTTATTGGCTTAAGTTTTGTAAAAAGAATTATTGATCCTTTGACTCTGCTCCGTTCTGGCGCTGAAAAGATAAGCAAAGGGAATTTGGATATTAAGCTTAATATCCGGACAGGGGATGAAATTGAAGATCTTGCCCGAAATTTTGAAACAATGGCCGGAGAACTCAAAAAACTTGAGATAATGAAAGAAGACCTGATAAGAATGATTATTCACGACCTTAAAAGTCCTCTCACAGGAATAATGGGCAGCCTGGACTATATGAGGGACGGTTTAAGCGGAGAGCTTTCTCCTGATCAGAAAGATATGATTGATCTTGCAAAAAGATCAAGTGAAAATATGGTGGTTATGATACAAAATCTTCTTGATATAGCGAAAATGGAAGAAGGAAAGCTTGAACTTAAAAAAGAAAAGGTCAATGTTCGGGAACTCTTGCAAAGCAGGCACAAGGAATTTAGCCTTCAGACACTGAACGAACAAAAAGAAATTTCCATAAATGTTCAAGAGGATCTCCCTGAAATTGAAATTGAGAAAAATCTTATTGAGCGTGTTATAAATAATCTGATAAATAATGCTATAAAACACACTTCATCAGGCGGAAAAATAGAGATTTCTGCGGAAAGAGAAGAAGATTTCTTAAAAATTACTATTTCGGACAACGGGCCCGGAATTCCTAAAGAGTTCAAAGAAAAAATATTTGAAAAATTTGTTCAGCTGGAACGGCAAAAATCCCAGCTTCGTACCGGCGCCGGGCTGGGGCTTACGTTTTGCAAGATGGCCGTTGAAGCCCATGGCGGAACCATTTGGGTTGAAAGCGAACAGGATAAGGGCAGTTCTTTTATACTTACTTTACCCTTAAATTTATAATTTTGTAAAAAGGATTTTTATTCTTTGTTATCGTCGTAAAACAACAATAGTTTTGGTGAAATGACTCTAATTTGTTATAATATCAACATGAAAAAAATATTTGGGATATTTAATATTTATGTTTTAATATCAATCTTTTTCTTTTTTGGGTCAGCCTTTTTTTGCGGCTGTGCAACCGCTCCTACAAAAGAAAGAAGACGAGGTATTGAGGAAAAAGAAGCTGGCAGGGGAATTATGCCCGGCCAAGCTGCGCAGATAAGCCCGGAAGGTGAAGTTTTAGTGCCTGAAGAAAATAAAAAGTATGTTATATTCATCGCTGACTGGGGTAAAAACGGCCCGTCTCAGGAAATAACTACTGCTTTGTCTGGAAACTTAAAATTGGTGCTTACTATACCTTGGCCAACCGGAGTAAAACCCTCCGATCAAATTCTTGAAATGGTAAAAAATATGCAGATTGAGCCGGTCTTGTCGCTTTCCGAAGAGCCGATTTTGCCAATGATATATGAAACAAAAATTTCAACTTACCCTTTAGTTGAATTTTCCTGGCCTCAAGATGTATCAAATATAATCTTCAAAAATCAGGTAGATTTTAAATCAAATTTCCATCTTTCTAATTTGGGTTTATATCTTCGTACCGGAGTTATTTCAAAGGAAGTAATCCAGACACTCAGAAAATTAGGCATGATGTGGGTAAATGCCACTATGCCGGACGAAACAAAATGGGGGTATTACGAAGAAAGGTTTTTGGTGATTGGCAGCCGTTTAGCAGATTTCAAAAATGCTAAGGAATGTCTTAAATGGATCAATCTGCAGAACGAAAAAATTGTAATGCTTGTTTTTAAAGATCAAAATGAACTAACGGCTAATTTTCTAAAAGATTTCGGCCAGGAAATATTGAAACAAAGTAATGTTGAGATGATTACCCCGGAAGACCTTTTAGGAGATCTTCAAAACATGATTTTCACCAGAGGTGAATGGGAAACTACTTACGATCTGGCTCCATGGATGAGAAATGCTTCTGTTTGGTACAAGCTTTCCGCGGCACGCAGTACCGTTGAAGAATATAAAAACTCAGGTTCGGCAAATCTTGAAAACCTGGATAAACTAAAAAATGAACTTTATTTTCTTTACAGGTTTGATTTTTTAGCTAGGGCTCAGGAAAGCCAGGACAGCGATGATTACCGGCTTTTTCAAGCTAGCCTTGATAATATTTATTCCTTGATGGATAAAAAAGAGTCGGAAGTTGTGGGTGATTTTATGGAATCTTTGCAACCCAAAGCTGACACTACTACTTTTCATGTTGATCTTTTGGAAAATAAAATAAACATTACCAATGCCATTATTCCTGAAGCAAGCCCGAGAATAATAAATTTTAGTGTTGAATTAACCAGGGATACCGTAATTTATAATGTGGAATTGGATTCAGTTCCTTCATCGGGCAATTTCGCGATAGATATCTATATGGACTTAAACAATACGCCAGGAGCTGGCTTGATACGTCTTTTACCGGAACTGGACGCATTTATGAAACAGCAAAATGGGTGGGAATATGCTTTAAGAATAAATAATAACCAGGCAATGCTCTATATGGCATCGCGCTTTGGTCCTAATTTGGTAAAAACATTTAATTTAACCGGCAAATACAAAATAGAAATTCCTAGAACTGTTTTGCGGGGAAGCCCTCTTAAGTGGGGTTATCAGGTTGCGACCTTAAATAGGAATGAAATGACGAAAAAGTGGGAAATAGCCGATTTTCTCTGCAAAGACGAATTTTCCAGAAAAAAGATACTGGATAATACTCCGATACAACTCAACGCTTTTAGGGCTTCAAAGTCGAAATGAAGCCTCCTCTCATAGTATCCTTCATCGTTCCGGCGAAATCCCTGCCCGCCGGCAGGCGCAACGCCAAAGTCCTTCGACTTCGCTCAAGACAGTGAGCCTGTCGAACTGCTGTGTCATCAATGCGGCGAATAGCCGTGCCTATTGATGCCACTTTTAGCGTAGGCGGATAGCTTACCTGTAGTTTAGTTCCGCAAACTGCCTGAAAATATTTTTCTTTATTTTGGTAAAACTTTCTTTTTCATTCCCTTTAATTTTTGTTGCCGGGGGGATTCTTACTTTCAGATAGTTTATAAATGAAAAATCTTTCTTAACTCTGAAGTCAAGGTGAGGCCCGGTAGAAAGTCCTGTCGTACCGACATATCCCACAATTTGGCCTTGCGAAACCCTTGCTCCTTTTCTTATTCCTTTTCCGTATCTTGACAAATGCCCGTAGAATGAAGAATATCCGTTGGGGTGTTTAATGCTTACAAGATTCCCGTTATCCCCTTTCCATTCGGCAAGCGTTACAGCGCCTTCACCTATGGATGAAACCGGTGTCCCTTCCGGTGCGGAATAGTCTACTCCAAGATGCGGCCTATAATATTTTAGAATCGGATGATATCTGCTTTTCGTGAAATATGAACTGATTCGCCTGTACTGGAGAGGAGCCTTAAGGAAAGCGCTTATCATTGATCTGCCATCCGGCGAATAATATCCTTTTTTTCCGTTTGGGTGAACAAAAAGTATTGCCGTATATTCCTTCCGGGATAAATTATATCTGGCTCCAAGTATTTGTTTGCTTAAAACAGTTCCGTCATCAAGAATATTTTTTTCGTACACAATTTTAAACGTGTCTCCGGCTCTCGGCTCGGTAAGAAAATCTATCTGCCATGCAAAAATATCTGCGAAATCCAAAATCAAATCCGGTTCTATTTTTTGTTCCGTCATAGATTCCCATAAAGATTTTTGTATTGAACCTTTCGCTTTAAAGATAACTTTTTTTAGGGGACGGATTATCTTTGATGTCTCAATAATTCCTTCGGTTGATTTTGCTAACGAATAAACTTCTTGTCCTTGCGTGTAATAAAAAAAGGAAGTCCAAGGAGGATTTGATGATGTGCCTACGGATATTTCGTAGTAATCCCCGGGTTTGGAGTATCTTGGATTAAAAAGCTTTTTTAAATTCTTTACGATTTCATTTCTTTCCCGTAAAGGCAAGGCAGTAGTTTCTAATGTTTTTATTAAAGTATCGCCTTCATTTAGAACTATTTTTTTTAGAACATAGGGCGAAGTTTCTTGTGCTTTTTTGCAGCCAAGGAAACAGGAAAGCAAAACCGTAAGAAATAATACAAGTTTAAAATGTTTAAATATAACCATAAAGTTATTAAACCCAAATTTTGCAACAGGCTGCAAAATTTGTCCCTAAGGGACAGCCCGCCTGTGGCGGGCTGGGTTAACCCCGCACCATTTATAAAGCGTTCAACGGAAATGTTTACACGATTTTCATCTGACACTCATTTAGAGCGCTTCATTTTTCAGCATTTTTTAATGGTGCGGCACTACGTGCAGATTTTTCTGTTGCAAAATCTGGGTTAAATTAACTATATTTTAAAACATTCTATAATATTTTCGTTTAGTCCTGAGTTTGCCGAAGGACGGAGTCAAAGCATCAACCCGTTCGGCTCGAATGTCTTTTTTAAAGATTTGGGACGTTAATATTTAAGGGAAGCTAACGTCTTTGTCCGCTCAGGGTTGATGCTGAGCAAAGTCCTGAGTTTGCCGAAGGACGGAGTCAAAGCATCAACCCGTCGACTTGATGAACTTTTCTTAAAAGCTCATGAAGTTGATTTCTTAATAAAACAAAACATGAAAGGAGATATGGAGTGTCTGAAATAAAATCTTTTAGCGGTATTCGATTTGAGGGGCATAATATTTCAAGATTTATTTGTCCGCCCTATGACGTTATTTCTGATAAACGGAAAGCAAAGCTTAAAAAATTATCGCCGTTTAATATGGTAAGATTGGAGCTTCCTGATCCGCATGGAAAAAGGAATAAGTATTTAAATTCGGCGCATCTTTTTTCTTTATGGCAAAAGAAAGGAATACTGAAAAAAGATATTTTGCCCGCATTATATTTTTATGAGCAAAAATTTGTTGATCACGGCAGGAAAATGGTAAGGCGCGGATTTTTCGGGGCATTGAGGCTAGAAAATCCTTTTAAGGGAAGTGTTAAGCCTCATGAAAAAACTTTATCTAAACCGAAAGAAGACCGTCTTAAAATGTTAAGAGCGGCAAAGGCAAATCTAAGTCCGATTTTCGGTCTTTTTCATAATAATTCAAGGGAGATAGTTAAATTAAGCGAAAAGCTTGCGAAAACAAAAGAAAATTCAATTTCTAAAGATTTTGAGAGCACTATTCACCGGTTGTGGAAAATTACGGACCCTAAAGTGATAAATCTGGTGAAAAGCGTTTTAAAGAAAAACAAAATATTTATTGCTGACGGCCATCATAGATATGAAACAGCATGGAATTATCTAAACGAGCAAATTAAAAAGAAAGCCAGAGGCAGGAATAATGCATTCGAAAATGTTTTGATTTATCTTTGCCCTATGGAGGATAAAGGGCTTTCAATATGGCCGACTCACAGGGTTGTTGTTCCGCCGAAAGATTTAGAGCAAAGGATAAATAACTATTTCAGAGTTTTCTCAAAAGAAAAGTTTGAGAGGCTTTCTAGAAAATCTCCGCAGCCTTTGCTGATTTATAAAGACGGGAAATTCAGGACGCTGGTTGCAAAAAATATGAGCATTCTTGACAAGGCAATGAAAGGAAAATGCAGGGCATATAAAAATCTTGGAGTAAGCATACTGCATTCGGTTCTATTGACTGACGTATTGCCGGAAAATATTACATATGTAAAAGATGAAAAAGAAGCCTGCCGGCTTGCAAAAGAGAAAAAATGTGCTGCAGTAATGGTCCCGGCGACTCCGGTAGAATCTATAAAAGAAATCGCCCTTGCGGGACAGACGATGCCGCAGAAATCTACATATTTTTTCCCAAAGGTTGCTTCCGGGCAAGTTATACATTCTGTTTCAGGGGTTGAATAATTCAATGTTAAACGGATTCAACGGATTTAACGGTTATGATATCATTGTAGGAGTTTTGGTTTTAGTGTTTTGTGTCATTGGTTTTAAAACGGGGATCATTTCAACATTTTTTTATATTTTGAGCGGGTATTTCGGGCTGTATGTTGCCAAAAAATACTGCGATATGCTGGGAATGAATTTTTATTTGGTCTTAGTCCTGGTTGCCATAGCCACAATCTTGGCGGGTTCAATTGTGGGACGGCTGGTAAGAGATGCTGTTTTAGGAAACATTGACAACGTTTTGGGACTATTTTTTGGCGCTTTGTTCGGCATAATGGTAATTTCAATAGTAATGTTTCCGGTAATGGATAAACTATCATGGCGCAATCAGGTTTATGTAGTAACTTCATATTCCGGCGGAAATATTATTCCCTGGGTGCAAAAGATGCTTCCTCCCATAAAAGAGGTAAGTTTGAACGAAATAAAAGGAATGATTGCGAAACAAAAAAATATTACGCAGGATTTCGCAGAAGAACAGGTGAAATCTGTGGAAAAGAAAATTAAGACAATAAAAAAAGAGGCAAAAAAAAGAATGAGGCTAAAAAAATGAAAAAATTAAAATTAGGATTTCCAAAAGGAAGCTTGCAGGAGTCAACTCTGGAACTTTTTAAGAAAGCGGGAATCAGGATTTATGTTTCCGATCGTTCGTATTTTCCTTCCTGCGACGATGATGAGCTTGAAATCATGCTTGTGCGGTCTCAAGAAATGGCAAAATATGTTGAAGACGGAGTTTTTGACGCAGGACTTACCGGCTATGACTGGATTTGCGAAACCGGCGCTAAAGTAAAAGAAATTTGTGAGCTTGTCTATGCAAAATCAGGATTTCGTCCCGTGAAATGGGTATTGGCAGTTCCTAACAACTCTAAAATTCGATCAGTCAAAGACCTGAAAGGGAAAAGGATAGCGACTGAACTTTCCGGGTATGTGAAAAAGTATCTGGCTAAGAAAAAGGTTAAAGCCGAAGTTGAGTTTTCTTGGGGCGCTACTGAAGCTAAAGCCGGGAGATTTGTTGATGCAATAGTTGAGCTAACCGAAACCGGCTCATCGCTAAGGGCAAATAATTTAAGAATCGTTGAAGAAATACTTACATCCACTACGCGTTTTATAGCAAACAATGCATCATTAAAAGATCCATGGAAACGGCAGAAAATTGAAAGTATAGCAATACTTCTAAAAGGAGCTCTTGCTGCCGAGGGCATGGTAGGGCTTAAGATGAATGTTCTTCGCAATAATCTTTCAAGAATTACTGCAATACTTCCCGCCCTTAAGAAGCCGACCATTTCAAATTTAAGCGATTCAAAATGGGTTGCTCTTGAGGTTATTATTGAAGAAAAAATCGTGAAAAAAATCCTTCCGGAACTAAAGCGCGCCGGCGCCGAAGGAATAATAGAGTACCCTTTAAACAAAATTATCTACTAATTTGGAGAAGGCATTGAAAAAGAAGGCGCTAATAACTGGGATTACGGGACAGGACGGAAGTTATCTTGCTGAATTTTTATTTGAAAAAGGCTATGAAGTACACGGAGCAGTTAGAAGAAGTTCTTTGCCGAATACTGACCGTCTTGAGTGTTCATCTGCTTTGCATTTGTCAGACGATAGTATAAAGAAATGCAATATTTTTCTGCATTACAGTGATCTCGCTGATATGGCGAGCATATTCAAGGTGTTAAAAAAAATTGAACCTGACGAAATATACAATCTGGGGGCTCAATCTGATGTGGGAGTTTCTTTTGAAATACCTGAATATACGGCTGAAATTGATGCCCTTGGAACTTTAAGATTACTTGAAACTGTCCGGCTTTTGGAACTTGATAAGAAAACAAAAATTTATCAAGCTTCAACTTCAGAACTCTTCGGAGTAAAAAGCATAAGTTGTCCGGATGAAAATACAAGTTTTTATCCAAGGAGCCCTTATGCAGTAGCGAAAATGTATGCTTTTTGGATAACGAAAAATTATAGGGAAACCTACGGGATATTTGCATGCAACGGAATTTTGTTTAACCATGAGTCGGAAAGAAGAGGAGAAAATTTTGTTACCCGCAAAATCACTACGGCCGCTGCTAAAATAGCTAAAGGAAAACAGGATATACTTTATCTAGGCAACCTTGATGCTAAGCGTGATTGGGGGTACGCAAAAGACTATGTTGAATGTATGTGGCTTATGCTTCAGCAAAATAATGCCGAAGATTATGTTGTTGCAACGGGACAGGCGCACAGCGTCAGGGAATTTGCTGAGATAGCATTCAGAGAAGCAGGTTTTGAAATAGTCTGGAAAGGAAAGGCCTTAAATGAGAAAGGAATAGATAAAAAAACCGGGAAAGTTTTAATAGAAATAAATCCCCAATATTTTAGGCCGCAGGAGGTAGATCATTTATGCGGAAATCCTGCAAAAGCTGTGAAGAATTTGGGTTGGAATCCCCAAAAAACAAGTTTTGAACAATTAGTAAAATTAATGGTTCAAAATGATTTAAAAAATTACTAAAAAATATGTCAATAAACAAACAAAACAAAATTAGGGTTAGATTTGCGCCATCACCAACAGGGGATCTGCATATAGGCGGTGTCAGGACCGCTTTATTCAACTGGCTTTTTGCAAGAAAAGTCGGCGGGACATTTATTCTTCGCATAGAAGATACTGACGAAGCGCGTTCAACTGAGGAATCAGTTGGCGTGATTATTGAAGCTATGAAATGGCTTGGACTTGATTGGGACGAAGGCCCTGGCAAAGAAAATTCTAAGTACGCCCCTTATTCCCAGATGCAGAGGAAAGAACAGGGTTTATATAAAAAATATATAGATGAATTGATAGGGAAGGGCCTGGCCTATCCTTGTTATTGCGCTGCCGAAGAAGTTGAAAAGATGCGTCAAACAGCCCTTCTTCATAAAAGGCCGCCTAAATATGACGGCACATGTTCTCGTTTATCTGCAGAACAAAGGAAACAAAAGGAAGCGGATGGTAAAAAGGCGGTTATAAGATTTAAAATGCCTGTTGAAGGAAAAGTTGAAGTTGATGATATTGTTCGGGGCCACGTGGAGTTTGAAAACGCTCTTTTAGATGATTTTGTGTTGATGAAGGCAAACGGGGTCCCGACATATAATTTTGCCTGCGTTATAGACGATCATTTAATGGATATATCCCATGTTATTCGGGGAGATGATCATTTATCAAACACTCCGCGCCAAATTCATATTTACAAAGCGCTCGGCTGGGATTATCCTGAATTTGCGCATCTTGCTATGATATTGGGCTCGGACGGCGCGCGTCTTTCAAAAAGGCACGGACATACTTCTGTGCTGGAATATCGGATTGACGGATATTTACCCGAAGCGCTTCTTAACTATCTTTCATTGCTTGGCTGGTCTACAGAAGACAGCCAGCAGTTGTTTGAGCCGCAGGAATTAATCCAAAAATTTTCGCTTGAACGATGCGGGACAAGCCCTTCAACTTTTGATTCGCAAAAACTTCTTTGGATGAACGGGGAATATATAAGAAAAAAATCGCCAAAACAATTGACCGAAATATTTTTTCAATGGCTAAAAGTAACCAATCTGGAAGAAAAAATAAAAGGATTGGATAGAACATTAATTGAAAAAACCATAACGCTAGAACAAGAAAAAACAAAATTACTAAGCAATATTCCCGAATTGATTGATTTTTTCTTTAAAGATGCAGTAGAATATAAAGAAGAAGCGGTAAGCAAAGTTTTTAAAACGGAAACTGCGAAAACAGTGCTTGAAGGAAGCATCGCAAAACTTCAAAATATCACTGATTTTAAAGCAGATATTTTAGAAAAGCTTGCGCGAGATCTTGCCCAGGAAAAAGGAATAAAAGCAGGGCAGGTTTTCCATCCTATTAGGGTTGCAATATCAGGCCGAACACAGGGCCCTAGTCTTTTTCATATGATGGAAGTGATGGGGAAAGAAACAGTATTAAAACGAATTAATTTTGCGCTAGAAAAATTTTTCAAATAATTGAATAGCGTAGAGCGCATAGCGTATAGCGGATAGGAAAGACTCTTCATCAATTTTAGAGAAATTATTTCTATACGCTAAACGCTGAACGCTATCCGCTAAAAACAAGAGGTGAAGATGACGGAACAATTAGAGAAAAGCAAATATTTCTTAAGTTTAGTTATGATGCTCGCATCCGCTGCTTGGCAACAACTTGGAAAAGTCCCTCATCCGATAAGCGGGAAAACTGAAAAAGACTTGAAAAGCGCGCAAATAACAATTGACATACTTGTAATGCTAAAAGAAAAAACTAAAAGCAATATTTCTTCTGATGAAGAAAAGGCTCTTGCCAACGTAATATCTGATCTTGAATTAAATTATGCTGATGAAATAAATAAAAACGAACCCCCGAAACCAGTTAACTAGCAGGAAAGTAATTAGTAATGAGTGATGAATTGTTAGACCAAAAAAGAATTGCGCTTTTTTAAAAATTTTGATTAGGGTTAATTAAAAAATGACATGTTTTTCTTGAAGTGTCATCCCGGACCGGATCCGGGATCCATAGGCTGCCGAAGGCCAGGGCTCCCCGGGCTTGCCCGGGGGGAACCACATGTTAATTCCGTATCCTTGCAGTTGAAATCGCGAACCAGTAAACTAATGAACATGTGAACTTTTTATAATTGCCCGGTGGTGTAATTGGTAACACGTCTGCCTCTGGAGCAGAAGTCTCCTGGTTCGAGTCCAGGCCGGGCAGTGCTTCTTCAAAATGAGGGTGTTCGGGAGTGTCTTCCCGACGACAAATAGACGGTTCAAAATTTTCTGGAAGAGTTTCATTGTTTTCAGGCAGTTTTGAACCGTTATTTATTTCTAGGGCTTTTTGAGCTATAATTTCAAATGGTTTTTGAAAAACAGCATTTATTAATTGATGATTGGTATCTACCGAAATTCCCGAAAAAACGATAGAAAGTAATTCTCTTTTCTTTTCGTCAGTTGCTTTTGAAAATATCTCTCCGGCTTTCTGGCTAAGTTCAAAAATGTTTATTCCTAGCTCAAAATACTCCTTATCAGCTTCGTTATGTTTCTTAAGAGCGTCAATTACCTTCTCTTTCTCCGCATTTATTTCCTTGTTTTTTACGTCATAGGTCTCTGTGTCTATTCTTCCGTCCAAGCGGTCATTATATAGCAAGTTTGCCCTATTCTGAAGCCTCCCAAGCTGTGAATTCAGCTCGTTATGACACTTCTTTTGAAATTCTATCTTATCAGCGTGACTTTCCTTAAGAGCTTTTCTAATCCAGTCAGTCAATCTTGTATTATGGATTGTTATGTTATTGAAGTTATCCATTAGTTGTTCTTCAATTTTTTCCTGCCTGATAAACCTTTTCTGACTACAATGCTTGTAATGGTTACAATGACCATACCAGTGTCCTTTCTGCAATTCCCAAGTTATTGTTCCACCACACTCTTCGCAATTTAGTAAGGATTTGAATAAAGTAAAATGCTTCCTGTATTTGGGAGTAGTTTTCTGCTTCAAAACCTGCTGAACAGTATTAAAGAGCTCTTTGGAAATAAGAGGCTGGTGCTTGCCTTCATATAGTTTGCCGTTCCAGCGGAGCATTCCACAGTAAAAAGGGTCAGATAAAAAACGATGAATTGCACTCTTAGGGACTTTATTACCCTTATCTGAACGCAACCCTTTTTCATACATTATTTGAGTTAATGCTTTAATGGAGTGGTTTTTTTCTGAGTAAATACGAAACATTTCCAAAATGAGACGAGCTCTATTCTCATCAATGATATGAATCTTATGCCCTTCATCGCCGACCGTTTTATAACCTACGGGGGGTTTGGTAGGCAACCAACCTTGACTTATCTTTTCCGCTTGTCCCTTTTTAGTTTCCTCGGAAAGATTATCAATATAATTTTTTGCAAACAAAACTTTAACGCCCCAATTTAGTTTTTCCTGAGAGTGAGAGTTTTTATTAAGTATCAGTGAATCCTTTACTAAATGAATTTCTCTCTGGCTATCTTTTTCTAACCAGTCGTCAATTTCAACCATATCTCTGAAATTACGAGTTAGCCTGTCAGCCTTTTCACATATAATGACCTTAATTTTATTCTTGTTTGCGAAGGCAATCATCTGATTAAACACTTCTCGCTGTTTTTTGCCACTGGCAGACTCTGAAACGGAGAATACTTTTGCGACAGAAAACTGCTTTTTTTCTGCGTAGTCATTTAAAGACTTTTCCTGAGCAGGCAAAGAATAACCTGTTAGCTCTTGTTCTCGTGACGAAACTCTAGCATAAATAACTGATTTTTCCATAAGCATCTCCTATTATACATATTTTACTTTTTAAAAGACATCTGAGCCAAGTTGTCAAAAAGACGAACAAATAAAACACCGATTTCTGCAACTTCGTCCAAACTTAGTTTTTGCCCATAATCCTGCTCCAAAATAGTCTGGAGCTCAGATAATAATCCGTTACTAAAGGGATATTTATTCCCTTCAACATTTTTGTCTTCCTTCACAGCACACCTCTTTCGTTCTATAATCGTGCTGTGTCAGTTGCTATAAGAGGCTATGTCAATTGCAATGTTTTTGTGTTAAGGCTATAAAGTCTTCGTATATCTTTTCAAAATAGTTTCAATATCCTTACAGAAAATATGTGGAGGATATCCATTTTCCATAACCCAATCAGAAACGTATGCTTCTCTAAACCAATATCCAAGTATTTTGGTAAGGTTATATTCTGGAAGGTTTCTTTGATTTACGAATACAGGATATTTTTCCAAGAGTTTCTTAAAATGTTTTTTTGCAACATTAGTTGTATATTCATTTGGATAGCGATTATAGTTTTCTCTATAGAAATCACCATAATCATCACATAGTTTCATAGTGTATTTTGTAATTTCAGAAAGCTGAGAACCATCTAAAACAGAGGGATTAGAAGAATTTGTTTCTTTTTCTATTTTATATTTATCCTTTATTCTTTTTGTGTTCCTCATTTTTGAGCGTATTAATTGGAACTTTCTGGTCTTTTTTGCAGGTAGGACTATCCTCTTTTTTGTAGTAGCCTCTTTTTTGAGGGTTGTTTGCCAATTCTCAGTATTACTTTCAACCGACCATTTGATTACTCCATTCCTCTTGCCATTTCTGATAATTATTCCCTTTGAGAGTAACTTTTTGATTGCTCTCTCTAAGGAGCATCCGTCCTTTGAGCACATTTCTTCAAACTGTGAGCGGGAGATTGCGTCCTGAGGTTTGTTCCAACCCAAAGTTTTTCTGATAATAGCTAGTACTATTTGGTACTCCGACCCGTTCAAATTACGGTTATATAGTGCTTCTAAGACCTGATTTGGAAATTTTGTAAATCCTTTCTTTTTGAAATTCCATTCCGGAATACTTGCATTAACAAGACAATTATTGTTGCTTTTGTTTTTTACGAGGTTCATAAGCGTATCTCCTTATCAAAAAAATTAGCAATAACGTTCTAATAATTGAACGTCATTGCTTTTAGATTCTTCACTGAATCAATGAAATCCCTAGCTTTGATTTCTAGCTCGCCATTATAATATTCAACAATTGCCTTTCTTCGGGATTCGTCATCAACGAAGATAAAGACGGTCCTTCTCCCTTCAGTTTTTACTTCGCTGATTTTAAATTTGAGGGCATGTAGTACAGCGGCGAGATACAAATCAGAAGTTTCAAACAAGCTCATTATAATCACCTCATCTTAGCTATGGGGTTATAATAAGCAGTGGAAAATAAAAAAACCAGATGAAATATCATAAACCCATTTGAGAATGCTCATCGGGCTATGTCTATTTCTACTGGTCTTCAAAAATAATTTCTATGTCTTGATGAGGACAACCTGAACGGCTAAAAGAACGATTTTCAACAAACTCAAGATAGCATATATCGCTAGTCTTGTCAAGGGGTATAATAAAGACCTTCATGGAAATATGGTATAATAAACCGAAATTTGTGAACAACTAATATCGGGGGAGTAAGGAAGGGCATTATGATAAGTGGTGAAAATTGAAAACATATTGAATAATAAAAAGTAAAATAACAATGGAGGCATATAGTCATGGAAAATGTTTTAAACCAATTGAATAAAGATGAATTGTATTTTAATGTTAATACTAAAACATATAGTTTATCTGCAATAAAAGAAGCTTCTTATAGATTCACAAATGAGTGCTATATCTTTCTAGAGAATATATCCGAAGATACTATAAAGGTTCATATAAAAGCTAAAACTAATATCAATCTAAATGCTTTGACATATTCTTTTATGAACGAATTGATAGAACAACAAATAAGATTTGACCTTGACCAAAAGTTTGGGGGCTTAAGAGATAAAATTATTGAAAAAGCTTTCTCTCATAAGAAGATAGAATGAATTATACTTTACTGCCTTTCAGGTACCATGCTCTAGAAAATAAAATATTTCTAACAAATGAAGTAGGTGAATATATATTTCTTGACAAATCTACTTTTGATGATTTACGTACTGGAAATTTATCCAAAGACAGTAAAGTATTTATGGATTTAAAATCACAACATTTCTTAACTGACACAGAAGTTGACCCTGTTATTGATTTGCTAGCGGTAAAATATAGAACCAAAAAGAGTTTTCTTGAGAACTTTACATCCTTGCATATGGTAGTCCCCACTTTGCGATGTAACTCGGATTGTATTTATTGTCAAGTTTCTAGTAAGGATAACAAAGTTAGCAGTTATGATATGGATGTTAACACCGCAAAAAACGTTGTTGAAACAATATTTAAAACACCTTCAAAATATATAAAAATTGAGTTTCAAGGAGGGGAACCTCTTTTGAATTTTGATATCGTTACGTTTATTATAGAGTATTCAAATAAACTAAATAGCATATTCAAGAAGTCACTTGAATTTGTAATTTGTACAAATCTCACTTTAGTCAATAGTAATATGCTTAATTATTTAAAGAAAAAAAATGTGTATATTTCAACTTCATTAGATGGTTCTAAATCTCTCCATAATAAAAATAGAATATTAAGAAACAAAAATGGAAGCTATGATTCTTTTTATGAAAAATTATTATTAGCAAAGAATGTGCTGGGTTCAAATAGTATTTCAGCGTTAATGACCACAACTAAAGATAGTCTAGCACAACCAGAGACTATAGTTAATGAATACATAAGATTAGGATTTAGTTCAATATTTGTGAGAATGTTGAATCCTTTTGGTTTGGCAAAAATAAATAAAAATGAATTATCGTATTCTGTTCAAGAATTCTTTGAATTTTATAAAGAGATATTATCGTACATAATTGAAATAAACATAAAAGGCAAGTATTTTGTAGAAGAATATGCTTGCCTTCTACTCAGAAGGATTCTAACCCCATTTTCTACAGGATTTGTTGATTTGCAATCACCTCCCGGAACTGGTATTTGTGGGGCAATTTATAATTATAATGGCAATGTATTTCCATCGGATGAAGCCAGAATGCTTTCTGAGATGGGTAACAATCGTTTCTTAATGGGGAATGTTAATAAAAGCTCTTATGAAGAAATATTCTATAATAAATCATTCATTAATTTAATAAAAAACGCTTCTCTAGAAACAACACCACTTTGTTCATATTGTGCGTATCAGGTATATTGCGGTTCTGACCCTATTAGAAATTATTCTGAACAAGGGGATATTACAGGATACAAATTAAACAACGTTACGTGCATAAAAAATAGGTTGATTCTTCAATATTTAATTGACCTTATTGAGGAAAAGAACGATAAATTCACTAATGTATTTTGGTCATGGATAACAAAACGTAACTGTAATAAAATGGTTTCTAATTAAAATGAAACAACTAAAAGGATATCCACAAAATATTCAAAATCAAATTGTAGGGAAAATAAAATACTATGATGGCAGTTTTATTTACCCTTCAAAAACAATACTTATCTCGGACCGCATTCCGAAAATACCTTTCGGGATAAATTGTATATTAACAGATAAATATATTAAAGGAAAATATAATGTCCCTACGATTGACAGAATACAATCTGTTGCGGATTTGCACAATAATGACATCGTTTTAATAGAGAAAAATGGTAATATTAATATAGTATATGAACACGGTAAAGATGATAACGTATTGCTTATGACGGAACGATGTAATGCCTCATGCATAATGTGCCCTCAACATCAAGAAAGTATTAATCAAGGTTCATATGATTTATTAAATCGTCAAATACTTGCTTTGTTGCCAAAAGAAATTAAATATTTAGGGATAACTGGAGGCGAACCAACATTATATAAAGAACATTTAATAAAATATCTGTCTTTCATTAAAGATAGGTTACCTAATACAGTTGTTGCATTACTTACTAACGGGATATTGCTTGAAGACATAAACTTTGTTGAAGATATACTAGAAATAGGAAATTCAAAGTTAATATTTCAAATTCCGCTCTATTCAGATATTGACTTAATACATAATAAAATAATGGGGGTAGCGAGTTATTTTAGGACCATAAAAGGTATCTATAATCTGGCTACATATGGTCAAAATATTGAAATAAGAGTTGTTGTTCAAAAACTCAATTATGAAAGGCTATCTTCTATTGCAAGATTTATTTATAGGAACATGCCTTTCGTAGCCCATGTAGCCTTTATGGCAGTTGAACTAGAATCATTAGCAAAAAATAATATTGAAGAAATCTGGGTTAATCCTGTTGATGAAATCTATCAAGATGAACTATACAAAGGAATTAAATATTTATATAATCGCAACTTAGAGGTATCAATATATAATCTTCCCTTATGTTTAATCAAGAAGGAATATTGGGGATTTTATAAAAAATCAATATCATCATGGAAGAAAGTATTTTCTAATAAATGCAATAATTGTCATAATAAAGAAAATTGTGGGGGATTCTTTAAGTCAACGTTATATAAAATGGAGAAGTACATACAGCCTTTTACGGTTGAGGAGGTTTTATGTTAAAGATATTTAAAAGTAAATTGATTTCTTATGTTATGTTTCTGGGTTTTCTTCTTTCTGTAAATAAAAACGCTTCTTACGCAAATATTCAACACGACGATAATCCAGGGAAAGGATATAAAGATAGCCTTATCAAAAAAAATGAAAAATCACTT